>CAZCRP010000160.1:0-6898 GCA_964501055.1 uncultured Acidimicrobiaceae bacterium | reverse complement strand
GTGCTCGCCCACCTCGTCCACATGCTCCACGGATTGCTGTGCCGCGCGAACACCACCCGCTTGACCTTCCGCCAGTCCTCCATCGACGGCTCCTTCCGACCCTGCTGGTCGCACAACTCTGGATTCTGATCCTATGTGCGATCCGGCGCCGCATGCCGGCGCAGGGGGGGATAGTCAAGACCTCTGGATCGGCGTGTCACGCGCCGTGAGCGTCACCTCTTCCCGGACCCGGTCATCCACAACATTCGGCTATATCTCGAAGGTGTCCCAGGCAGGGGACTCTCGCGTAAGAGAGGCGCAAGGCGCTGGCACGGAGCCGGCGGCGGTAGCGCCGGCGGTTGTGTCCCGGCCTGCGTCCCGGCTGGCGGGCTCGAAGGCGGGACGGCGTGCCGATGACGGCGGGACGGTTGGGTCCTACGGTCGACATGTCAAGGGACCTTGGATCCGGTCATTGGTCCAGTCGAGGTTGGTGTGTGATCAGGGAGACGGTGATATGAGAAGGTTCATGGTGGTGGTGTGGGCAGCGGCGATGGCGCTGTTTGTTAGCGCGGGAGTGGCAGCGGCGGCTCCGACAGAAGCGAAGAACTACTGGGCGGTCGACGCGACCTGCGACGGGCTCGGCGATGTGGTGATCGAGGTCGTCAACCTCGGCAGTTGGGGTGCGGGGAAGTTCCAGGGGACGCAGCTCACGGGGATACCACGGTGGTTCGGTTCCACCGTGACTCATGAGGAGTTCGGTGTCGTGTTCTCGGACCGTCACGCCAAGCAACCCGTCGATGTTGATGACGTATGCCGGTACTCGTTCGTGGACGGCCCGTACCTGATAGAAGTGGAGATCGGTGTGAAGGTGGTTGGACGCTGAGCGCTGCTATCGCCTACGGGGCGGCGGTCTTACCGCCGCCCCGTTGTGTTCCCGAACCCGCGGATGTTTGGCCTGCGGCCTGCCATAGGTTGCGGGGTCCGCTGCTCAGCGGCCTCCTAGCCCGCTATCGCGAGCGCGGATGATGGCGGCGGTGCGGTCGGCCACTTGCAGTTTGCCGATGATGTTCGAGACGTGGTTACGGATGGTCTTTGGGCTGAGGTAGAGCCGGTTGGCGATGGTGGCGTTGTTGTGTCCGTGGGCCAGCAGGTTGAGCACTTCGCGTTCCCGGTCGCTGAGCTGGGGGAAGGGCAAGGGCGGGGATTTGGGCTGGAGTTCGGCGAAGTAGCCGAGGATGCGGCTCGCGAGGCTGGCGCCGAACACGGTTTCGCCGTTCGCGGTGGCGCGGATGGCCTGTAGCACTTCCTCCGGTGGGGCGCCTTTGACCAGGTAGCCGCGAGCGCCTGCGCGGAGGGCGGCGAACACCGAGTCGTCGTCGTCGAGCATGCTGAGGATTAGGACGGCGGCGGGGTAGCTGCTGGCGGTGATGTAGCGGGTAGCCTCGATGCCGCTGAGCTCTGGCAGGTGCAGGTCCATGAGCACCACATCGGGGTGGGTCTGCTCCACGATCTGCAGGGCGTCGGCGCCGGTGGTGGCGATGCCGGCGAGCTCGAGGTCTGGGACAGACCCGAGGAGGCGGCGCAACCCGTCGACGAACAGGGGGTGATCGTCGACCACGACGACGCGGACGGTGTGCTCCGGTGCGGCGGCGCCGGTCATGGCGCCTGGAGGGGCAGGGCGGCGAGCACGCGGGTCCCCCCTTGTGGTGGGGTAGTGATCTGTAGGTCACCGCCCAGTTCGTCGGCGCGTTCGTTCATCGACCGCAATCCGACGCCTGCATTGTGGGCGGGTTCCAGGCCATGTCCGTCGTCTGCCACGTCCAACACCAGCAGGGTGTCGGTGGTTGACAGGCGTACCGTGCAGCGTCGGCCGCCGGAGTGGCGCACGGCGTTGGTCACCGCTTCGTTGGCGATGCGGTATGCCGCGGCTTCGGTGGCGGCGGGCAGCTCGGGCAAGGGGTCTTGCACATGGACTTCGATGATCATCGCGGTCGACGACAGCGCCGCGGCGCGTGCCTTGAGGGCGCCTTCTAGTCCGAGGTCGTCCAGCTGGGGCGGGCGGAGCCCGTGGATGAGACGGCGCAGATCGGTGCTGAGATCGGCGGTCTCTTCTTTAAGTTGGCGCAGCAGCGCGTCGGCTTCGCCGGGGTCGGCCTCGCGCAGGTTCTGGGCGGCGCCAAGGCCGAGAGAGAGCGCGGCCAGCGCCGGGCCGAGCCCATCGTGTAGTTCGCGGCGGATGCGTCTGCGCTCGCCCTCGAGTGCGGCGACGAGCTGCTCGCGGGAGCGCTGCAGCGCCATGCTGACCTGCACGGCGTGCACAGCCACACCGGCTTGGCCGGCGAGATCGTCCAGCAGCTGCCGGTCTTTGGTCGTGAACTCCTCACCGGCTGCACGCGGGTAGACGCGCAGCCGTCCGACGAGCTCCCTGCGGAAGGTCAGCGGCAGCTGCAGCGGGTTGCCTGATGGGCTGCCGTGGCGGGCGCCGGGCATCCAGCGGTCGTCGTGGCGCAACTCCACCTCCACCGCCGGGACCCGCAGCGCCTCGGCGACGGCACCCACCACGCTGGGCAGCACCTCTTCGATCGCCAGTGTGTCCTCCAGTCTCGCGCCCAGTCGACGCAAGGCACGGGCCGGGTCCGCGCTGTCACCGTAGACCAGCCTGTCGACCCCCGCCTGCACCCGGACGCGCAGCGGCTGGAACGCGAGCGCAACGAGCGCGGTGGCGATCACAGCCGGCCACACCCGGGGTACACCGGGGAACAAGCCACCCACCAGCGCAGTCAGCGTCACGTACCCGCCGAGCACGCACGCGCTCAGCGCGGCCCACACCAGCGACGTGCCGATCACCGAGTTGATGTCATAAAGACCGTGGCGCAAGATCGCCGCGGCCGTGGCCACCGCCACCAACGGGAAGGCCACCAGCTGCACTGCAGGCCCGAGCGCCGGGACGAAGTTGCCCAGCACGACCGCGAACACCACCACGCTCGCGGCCGCTATGAACCACCTCAGCTGCAGGCGGCTCGTCCGGTCCGCCGCCCGGTAGCGCACTACCAGCGACGCCAACGCTCCCATCGTCGCCAGGCCAAGCAGCGTGAAACCCATCCCAGCGACGATGCGCAGCGGAGCTGCGAAGGCCGGTGCCGCGAGGGGGTTCGGGGCAGCGGCCGGGTCCTGCTCCGGCAGCAGCGCGATGGCCGGAAGCAGCAAGGCGATGCTGGCGACCCCGGCCCACAGCACCGGCCGCCACCGGCGCGAAGGTAGCCGCCCGTCGGGAAACAACAACACCACCGCCGTTGGGATCAGGGGCACCCCCAGCAGCCATACCCACCGGCCGACCCATGCAGCAACGTCCCCGCCACCAAGACCGGTGAGCCCGTACTGCGCCGACGCGATCGCGGCGGCCATCGCGACCCCGATGACGATGAACAGCCACCCGATCACATGCCCTCGCCGGCGTGACAGGATCAGTGCCCCCACCACCGGATAGATGATGCCATTGACCGCATCGTCGGGATGCGCCTCAACCCAGCCGATGTCGTTGCGCCACACCAGCACAAGGCCGAACAGCGACAGCGCCACCGAGACCCCAGCCAGACTCCAAGCGAGACGCGCATGCGCGAACCCGAACCCCCGCCGTGCCCCGCCGGTGCGGGTTTGCTGCCGGGCGTCGCCCCCCTCCTGCGGCGGCCGCGCCGTCATGGGATCCGCGACCATGCTGCAGTATGCCACTCCCTAATCAGGACGGGCACCGCAGCTGCCTAGCGGCCAGTCGCGCGGCGGCCCTCCACCTCGATGAGGACAACCATCGCCAAACCGGCGACCACGGCGGCGCCACCCCAGACGATTCCTGCACTCGAAGTCCATTCGGGCAGCAGCATGCTGATCGCGCCGAAGGCGACCAACGCTAACCCACTGGCTCGTCCCGCGAACCGCCGACCATCCTCACGCAGCGCCGCCAGGACCGCGAACAGAGCAACCGCGAGCGCAAACCACGCCTGGTCGAAGTAGTGGGACGCAAGGGCGTGCGCATCACCGGTCGCCTGCAGCGCCGCCCGGTCGACGGCATAGCGTACCAGCGCCGCGCTGGCCACCAGCCCCACCGGAAGCAGCAGGGGGCTGATCACCACACGCCCACGCAAAGCCGCCCATCGCTCGGGGTGCAACAGCGTGACAAGCCCGCCCTGCACGACCAAGACGGCGGCGACGGCCCAGTTGCTGCTCGACAACCCCGCCGCCACCACCGCACCCGTCACGAACGCCAGGTAGCAGGGCAGGGCCACCGGGACGCGCCGGGGACGCCACATTGCCACCAGCGGCGCCAACCACAGCACGCTCGCGACCACCCCCGCCCCGACCAGCTCATGCACCAGGTGCGGGCCCCCGCTCACGACCCCCACGAGCGAGGACACGCCCCACACCAGCGGCAACAGACCGGCGAAGACCAGCGCAGTGCGAAAGCCCCACAGCCGCAGACGCGACGGGCTCGAACGCATGGCCTGCCCGACAGCGGGACCGGATGAAGATAGCTGGGACATCATTAACCTCCAAGATCGTCCTGAGATCCATCCCCGACCCTAAGAAGGAAACCGTCCCGCCGTCATCGGCACGCCGTCCCGCTTTCCAGCCCGCCAACCGGGACCCAGGCCGGGACACCCGCCATCCCACACCGCGACAGCGCCGCTGAACACCGACGGCGCTCCTGGATGCCGAGCTGACGATGGTCCATGAACTAGGGGTGCCCGGTGTTGACAAAAGGACAGTCCTTGTCGGGTTTGGAGTTCTTTACTGCTTGGAAGACGGGCGACCTCATACCCCCAATGGCGGCGACTCTCGGATTCGAATTGGTTGACTTCACCGAAGGGCGAGTGGAGGTTGGCTGCGTTCCGTCGGACTACCACTACAACCCGTACGGCACGGTCCATGGCGGTCTCGCCGCCACCCTCATAGACACCGCGACCGGGTGCGCAGTTCACACCCGCCTACCTGTTGGCACGGGGTACGCGACAGTCAACCTCCACGTCAGCTATCTGCGCCCCTCACCGTGGACATCGGGGCGGTCCGATGCGTCGGAACGGTCTCCTCGCTCGGCAAACGCGTGGCAGTCGCCGACGCCGAATTGGTCGACGACAGCGACAGACAGTTGGCAAAGGGTACTGCCACCTGCCTGGTGATCTCAGGCCCCGGCTGATCGCCGAACCGATCCCGATCAACAATTCCGGACGGATAACACGCATCTCAGAGAGTGCCCGGGATCGGCACTACTGCTTGTGTGTCACTGGATGTGTGGGGTGCCCTTCCGGGTGGGTGTCGTCGAGGTGTTTCCGGCGACGGGAAGCTTCGGTCATTTCTCGACCCATCTTGTTGTGAGGCCTCGGGGCCCTAGGTCAAAGCTGGTTTGTTCGGTGGCGTCGAGGTCACGTTCTGCAAGGATCTCCAATCCGTCTAGGTCGAGACGCATTAGCCGTGAGTGTTGGTCCCAGATGGTCACATAGGCGGTCTGGCCTCCGTCGGAGAAGGTGTGGATCCAGGGAATGGTTCCGGCCCAGAGGTGGCCCCGTTCATCGAGGGTGTCGGCGTCGAGGACGTAAAGCCCGGATTCCTCTGGTTCGTTGTCGACGACTCGACCGTCGGACACTCCGCTCAGCAGCAAATGGTTCCCGTTCGGTGAGATCTCCACGTCGGACACTGGCAGTTGGAGGTGGGCGACGACGTCCAGCGTGGGCAGGTCGAGCACAGTCAGACCCCATGGAACTTGTTGTTCGTCGATGGCTTGGCCCTTGTCGTTGTTGACAAGCTCCCAGCGGACCCCCGAAATGTATAGCCGCTTGCCTTCAGGGTGGATCCGGACGTTGTATCGCGACCCCTCCGATAGCTTGGCTTGAGCAGCCGGGACCACCCAGAGCGTGACCCGCTCCGCCCACGAGGAGGGGAGGCTGATCTCTAGTTCGTCGATCACCTCGCCCAGAGCGAGATCAACAACGGTCACCGCGAGATGGTCGGCGTGTATGAGGTAGAGCCGTTCGGCGGCCAGATCCCATCCCATGCCGGGGTGAGCGAAGCTTCCTACCGAGTCTCCCTTCCATTGGTGGCCGGCCACCAATCCAGGGATCTCGATGTCACGCTCCAGGCGGCCTGATTTCACGTCGATGACAAAGACCCGCGGCCAGCGAGCACTGTCAGCCACGTCGTCGAAGACCACTGGAGTTCCGAACACGGCGACCCGGTCTCCGGTCAAGAGCCGCATTTCCCAGGGGGCGAACCCAGCCGGGAAGCGGTACAACAGGTGTGCTCGTGTGCCTGCCAGGCTGTATTGGAAGAGGGCATAGTCGTTGGCCACCGGCTCGGTCTGGTCCTCGGCCGGGAGCTGGGCGATCCAGGCGATCACCTCACCGTCGTCGAGGAAGGTCGCCTGGATAGGCCCCTCCACCACCCCCGACTGGTCGTACGCCACCCAGCCCTCCAACGGCAGCCGATCCAGCACCTCCCAACGGTCAAGATCGGCCAGCACCATCTCTTCAGAGTTGTCCGAACCGCGATAGATGAACGAAGCGACCACCCCACGGTCCGCGCTGAACACCGCCCGTCCGGGTTCACCAAGACCGAGCGGAGAAGACGAGACGTCGGTCAACGAATCTGGGTCGATTCGCGTCCACAACACTTCAGACTGGACGTCGGTCGAGTCGGGCGGCTCGGTGGTCGTGACCAGACCGGTGCTCGGAACCGGCGTCAACGACGTTGCGGCTGGCATCGGCAGTGTCGAAATCGGAGTTGATGTGTTCGCCGGGTCGGTACCCGGCGGCAGGATTACCGGAGCTATCACCACAACAAGTGCGCCCATGGCCACCCCTGCGAACCACCGCCACAAATGCCTTCGCGCCATGACTCCACCTCGTCCGTACAGCGAGAGACGACATCGACC
>CAZCRP010000159.1:0-6905 GCA_964501055.1 uncultured Acidimicrobiaceae bacterium | reverse complement strand
TGGTTGAGCCGCTCGTCCTGGGGGATGTTGTAGAGGCTCCAGCACGCCCCCGCCTTCGGATCGACCGCCCCATAGACGATCCGCTCCAGGCGGGCGAGCACCGCGGCGCCGGCGCACATGGCGCACGGCTCGAGGGTGACGACCAGGGTGTGGCCGTCGAGTCGCCAGCTGTCGGTGGCTGCCGCCCGCAGCACCAGGATCTCGGCGTGGGCGGTGGGATCGGCCGACTGTTGGCGCCGATTGTAGTCCTCGGCCACCACCTTCCCCGCCGGGTCGACCAGCACCGCCCCCACCGGGACGTCACCGTGCCCGGCGGCGCGGTTCGCCTGGGAGAGGGCCCTCCCCATCGTCTCGTGCCAGTGGTCTGTCATGTTGCTCTCGGAGTTGCGTCGCCGTCGCGGGACCCCGGTATCCTTATCGTCTCCGGAGGGATCGCATAGTCTGGTCTAGTGCGCAGCATTGGAAATGCTGTAAGGGTTCACGCTCTTCGAGGGTTCAAATCCCTCTCCCTCCGCGAGCCACGGCCGAGAGGTCGTGCGATCCCGGGTCGCTCCCGACCTGGAACACAGGCAGTACGCTGCCCGACCCCGGAGGGGTCGCATAGTCCGGTCTAGTGCGCGGCACTCGAAATGCCGTAAGGGCGTTCGCTCTTCGAGGGTTCGAATCCCTCCCCCTCCGCCACGCGTCCCCCGCGACGCGTCTACGGAGGGGTGACCGAGCGGTCGAAGGTGACGGTCTTGAAAACCGTTGGGCCCGTTTCGGGTCCCGTGGGTTCAAATCCCACCCCCTCCGCAACCTATGGCTGAACCCGTCGACTCATCGGGTCCTGACGTCGTGCCCGATCGGTGGCGGCTGCCGGACCACTGGCGTCCGGAACCGCTGTTCGCGGTGGGGG
Source organism: uncultured Acidimicrobiaceae bacterium (assembly GCA_964501055.1). GTDB lineage: Bacteria > Actinomycetota > Acidimicrobiia > Spongiisociales > ZC4RG35 > DATHWB01. The sequence continues at coordinate 6,010 of CAZCRP010000159.1, read as the reverse complement.
CCGTCAGTCAGTACGTGGGGGCCGCCATCGCCGTGGTCCTGTTCCAGACGATCCCGGCCGGCACCGTCGCCCTGCTGCGGGTGGTGGCGGCGGGTTCGATCCTCGTCCTCCTCCGGCGCTCCTGGCGCCGGCGCTGGGATCGGCGCATGGTCTTGCACGCCGGGGTGTTCGGCTCGGTGCTGGCGGCGATGAACCTCAGCTTCTACCTGGCGATCGATCGCCTGCCACTCGGCAACGCCGTCGCCATCGAGTTTCTCGGCCCGGTGGCCGTGGCCGCGCTCGGCGCTCGCACTCCCCGCAAGCGGGTCGCGCTGGGCCTGGCCGTGACGGGAGTGGCGCTGTTGGTCGGTGTGACGCCGGAGGGGACGCTGCCCGGCGTCGGGTTCGCGCTGGCTGCCGCGGTGCTGTGGGCGGGATACATCGTGTTGGGGGCGCGGCTGGCCCAATCCGGCTCGGGCGTGGACGGCCTCGGGGTGGGGATGTTGATCGGTGCACTGGTGATCGCTCCGGCGACGGTGGGAGGCATGACCGGTCTGGCGGCGGCGCCGTTGCTGGTGCTGGCGGCGCTCGCCACGGGACTGCTCTCGAATTCCATCCCGTACGCCATCGACCAGTTGGTGCTGACCAGGATCGACCGCAGCCGCTTCGCCTTCCTGCAGTCGTTGCTCCCGCTCACGGCCACGATCGTGGGACTGGTGGCGCTGGCGCAACGTCCCACGCTCGGCGAGCTGGCGGGGATCGTGCTGGTCGCCGGTGCCATCCTTCTGGCGGGAGAGTGAGGGCGTCGGTACCCTGAGCCTCCCTCCGGTTGGCGCCGGAGGCCTCTTCGGAGAGGTGGCCGAGTGGTCGAAGGCGCTCGCCTGCTAAGCGAGTAGGGGGTCTAAAGCCTCCTCGAGGGTTCAAATCCCTCCCTCTCCGCCCCGTACCCTGGGTTCCCAGCTACCGCCGCGGTAGCTGGGAACCCAGGGTACGTCGCGCCCCCCGGCGTAGGGGGGTGGGGAGGGGCAGAATGGGGGGATGCGAGCGGACGTCGGGACCAGGTTCCATCAGGGCGAGGCGGCGGCGCTGACCGAGATCTACCACCGCTACGTCGGGGCGGTGACGACCGTGGCTCGCAGCTTCCTGTGGAGCGACGATCTCGTCGCCGACGCCGTGCAGCAGACGTTCGTGAACGCCTGGTCGGCCCGGGCCGAGTTCGATCCTTCCCGCGCCATCGCCCCGTGGATGTACTCCATCGCCCGTCGGGTGTCGATCGACATCGTCCGTCATGAGCGCCGCCGGCAGGGACCCGAGCCCGGCGAGGTGGAGCTGGCGGTTCTCCCGGCCGACCTGTCACAGGTGTGGGAGACGTTTCAGGTGAGGGCCGCCCTCGACGGGCTGCCGGTGGAGGAGCGGACCGTGCTCCGCCTCCACTACTACGAGGGCCGCACACACGCGGAGATCGCAGAGCTGCTTCGCATTCCCGTCGGCACGGTGAAGTCCCGCTCCCACCGTGCCCATGGGCGTCTCGCCGTCGCCCTCGAGCACCTGACGGGAGAACCGAACCAGATCTCCCGTCGTATGGAAGGGCAGGCATGACACCGAACGACGACCGCCTCACCGAGCTCCTGGAGCAGCCCGGCACCTGGACCGAACCTCCCGACGTGCTGGCGGACGTCCTGGCCGAGGTGGGGGCCGACGGCTCGAGCAGTGTCCGGCGCTGGGCGGTCGTGGCAGCCGCCGCTGCGGTGCTGGCGCTGATCGGGATCGGCGTGATCGACCAGTTCCGGGCCGAGCCACCGGATTTCGTACTTGTCGGCACCGATCTCGCTCCCACCGCCTCCGCCGAGGTCCGGGTGGTCGAGACGCCCGCCGGAGTCGTGTTGCGACTGGTCATCACCGGCCTGGACCCGGCGGGTTCGGGAAGCCACTACCAGGGCTGGGTGATGTCCGGCGACCGGGCCGTGAGCGTCGGTACTTTCCACATGCGGGGAGGGGACGGGTCGGTCTCCCTCTGGTCCGGCGTCGACCCCGACACGTTCCGCCGGCTGATCATCACTCTGCAGTCGGAGGATGACGGTCCCGACCGCTCGGATGTCGTCGTCCTGACCGGCCACAGCTGACGACGCTCGTCAGTAGTCGTACCCGTAGTCGTCGTCGGCGGGTCGAGCGGGGGCGTCGGTCGGGGCCTCGTCGCTGGATCGATCGTCCATCGCCTCCCCCGCCCCGACCAGATCGCCACCCGCATCCACGACGAACCACACGCCCTCCACCCCTTGACCGCTCACGTCACCGGGCTGGGTGTCCCCGGTGTAGCGGTACAGCGGCCAGCCGCCCGCGACGAGTTGGGTGGTCCCGTCGTCGCGCTCGGTCACAGAGAACAATGACTCGTCCAGACCGTCACCGACGGGGGTGTCGCCGCTCACCGGGGGCCACAGGGCGGCACAGGAGTCGTAGCACAGGCTGACGCCTGGTTCGTCGACGGCGAGGGCGTACAGCGTCATTCCGTCGGGGCCTACGAGCACCTCGCCGAGGGACGTCTCGGCCACCGAGACCCCCGTCGCCTGCTGGGGGCTGGTCGTCGTGACGGCATCCGCCACGGTCGTCTCGCCCGCACCGCTTTCTTCGCCGCCTCCACATGCGGCCACCACCAGGGCCATGGCGGCGACCAGGCTCCAGCGCGCACGCATCGATGTTCCCTTTCCGTCGATCGGTCTCTCATCCCGATACGTCCCAGGGGACCCGATCGGTTCGCGGTCAGGGTTCGACCCGCTCCAGGTGGAGGCCGAGCGACTGGAACGTCTCGAGCGGACGGTTGTATCCCCGCTCGAGGTGGTTGACGCCCCCGATGCGGGACGGTCCCTCCGCAACCGCCGCCGCGATCACACCGGAAAAGCCGGCCCGCACGTCGGGGATCTCGACATCGGCGCCTCGCAGCTTCGAGACCCCGCGCACCACGGCGGAATGCACCGAGTTGGTGTCGTGGAAGCGGCACGCCGGTCCACCCAGACAGGTGTCGAACAGCTCGACCTCGCCGCCCATCGCCCGTACCACCGAGGCCGGATAGCGAACCCGGTCCTCGAACACGGTCTCGTGGAGGACCGACATCCCGTCCGCCTGTGTCATCAGCACCAGCAGCGGCGACTGCCAATCGGTCATGAACCCAGGGTGGGTGTCGGTGTGGACCGCCACCGGGCTGAGACCGTTGGCGGAGGCGGTGATCCAGTCGTCGTTCACCTCGAGCACCGCTCCCATCCGACTGAGCGTGGTGATGGCGGTGACGAGACGATCCTGGCTGCAACCAGCCACCCGCACCGTGCCGCCGGTGATGAGTCCCGCCACCAGGTATGAGAACGCCTCTAGGCGGTCGCCCTGCAGACGGGTGTGGGCGCCCCGCAGCACCTCCACTCCCTCGACGACGATCTGACGGTCGGGCCGCTGTTCGAGCCTGGCTCCCATCCGTTGCAGGAACAGGGCCAACTCGACGATTTCGGGCTCGGTGGCGGCGTTGGAGAGCACCGTTCTTCCCTCCGCCATCGCCGCCGCCAGCAGCACCGTCTCGGTGGCCATGACCGACGGGTAGGGGAGGGTGATCCTGGTGCCCTGCAGCCGGGTCGCCCTGGCGTGGATCCCGTCCTCGGACTCTTCGATCTCGGCGCCCATGGCCCGCAGGGCGGCCACGTGGAAGTCGACCGGCCGGCGGCCGATCCGGTCGCCGCCCGGCAACGGGACGAACACCTCGTGGCGGAGGTGGAGCAATGGCCCGAGCAGCAGGATGGGGATCCGGTTGAGTCCGGTGTACTCCACCGCCACCTGCGAGCCGATGTCGTCGGCCGGGTGGATGAGGATGCGGTCGGAGTTCCGTTCGACGCCGACCCCGAGCGAACGGAGGATCGCCTCGGTGATATCGACGTCCCCCACGTCGGGGATGTTCTCGATGACAGACGGGGTCGAACCCATGACCGCTGCCACCATATGCTTGGTGACGGCATTCTTGGACCCGGCGACCTCGACCTGACCGCGCAGCGGACCGGAGGGCTCGACGTGCCAGACGGATCCCGTCGTGGTGGAAGTCACGGCTGTCATTGTACGGACCGGCCCGCCCGGGATCCGCGCATCACGTGCTCCGTCCGGCGATCCAGTCGTCGACGAGCCTGCCCAGGACTGCCAGCGGCACCGACCCGTTCGTGAGCACCACGTCGTGGTAGCCGGGGTAGGAGAACCGATCCCCCATCGCGGAGCGGGCCTTCTCCCGCAGTCGCGGATCTCGCGCTGTCCGATCTTGTACGCCACCGCCTGACCGGGCGTGGCGATGTAGCGGTCCACCTCGGTGACGATGCTCTCCATCGCAACGGGGGCGTTCTCGGCGAAGTACTCGATGGCCCGCGATCGGCTCCACCCGTAGTGATGGATGCCGGTGTCGACGACCAGTCTCATGGCGCGCCAGGCGTCGGAGGCCACCAATCCCAGCCGATCGACCGGTGACGAGTAGAGGCCAATCTCGTCGGCGAGCCGCTCGGCGTACAGGCCCCACCCCTCGGTGTGGGCGACGTCGGTGGCGTACCGGCGGAACCGGGGGATGTCGGTGAGTTCGGCGGCCAGTGTGCGGTCGAAGTGGTGGCCGGGTATGGCCTCGTGGTGGGCGACCGCCTCGCCGTCGAAGCGGGTGCGCGCTTCCGGCTGATGGGTGTTGAGGAAGTACGTCCCCGGTCGCTCTCCGTCGGGCGAGCCGACTCCGTAATAGGCACCAGGGAGCGACGGGGCGAGGGCCTCAGGAGCCGGAAGCACCTGACACACCTCGCTGGGCATGGCGCCGAACCAGGGGGCCACGGCCTCCCAGGCACGCTCGATCGTACGGCGGGCATGGTCCAGCATCTCGTCGGCGGAGCTGTAGCGCAGGTCGGGATCATCTCTCAACCTGCCGATCACACCGGCCGCGTCGGAGACGCCGAACACCTCGGCTCCGATGCCCGCCAGCTCGTCACGCAGCGCGGCGGTCTCTTCCAGCCCCACCTCGTGCACCTCCTCGGCGGTCATGGGGAGTGAGGTGAACACGGTCACCAGCGTGGCGTACCGGTGCCGGCCGTCGGGGAGATGGAGCATGCCTGCTTCGTCGTCGGATCGTCCCATAGGGAGCGCGGTGCTCGCGAGGAAGTCCCGGTAGCGCGCCAACGCCGGCCGGATCCCCTCCTCCACCGCGTGCGTGAGGTCGGCCCGCCACTGCGCCTCGCCCGCCCAGCCGGGCGGCGCTCCGATGGTGAGGTACGGATCGGAGTCGAGAGGGACGGTGACGGACGCCTCGATCTGGGCGATGACACGCGCCACGTTTTCCGCCGTGGGCGTCAGGCCGTCGGCCAGGTCCTCACGCTGGCGGGCCTCGAGCTCGGCGAGGTGCTCGGGGATGGCCCGCACCCGCGCCAGCAGCATCTCGGCGTGGGCGGGCTCGGCTGCGGCGCTGCGACTGAGGGCCATCGGCAGTTCGGACTGCACACCGAGAAATGGGCCGATCGGGGCGGTGTACATGCCGGTCGCGAGCCGATCGGAGGCAGCGTGGGCGAAGGCAACGAGGACGTCACGGGTCAGCGCATCGGCACCTGTGAGACCGTCCAGCGCCTCGGCCCGCGCCGCCAATCCCCCCACGCGGGCCGTGAAGGCGTCGGTCTCCTCGCGGGTGACGGGACCCAACCGGTCGTCGAAGCGGTGGTCGCCGTACAGCGTCGCCACGAGGGGCATCGCTGCCATCCACTCGTCCCAGAGCTCCTCGGACAGGGACTCGATTGTGTCGGTGGTCACGGAGACCGAACTCCTCGTGGTCACGGAAGCCGTCAACCCTATTCCCGTCCCGGTAGATCGTGCCGCTCGCCCTGGACACGAGGACTCGGCCGTGCCGGACGCACTCCGCCGACTGGGCATGTACGCTCCCCGGCCGTGCGGCGGCAGGCGGCCCTCACCTTCTTCGTACTGGCGTTCGTCATCACCTGGGCGGTGTGGCTGCCCCGCGCCATGGGGCAGGAATGGGCCGTCGAGCTCG
>CAZCRP010000158.1:0-6911 GCA_964501055.1 uncultured Acidimicrobiaceae bacterium | reverse complement strand
ACCGATGACCGCGCGGGGCGTGTACGCCTCGATGCGAGCCGTGGCGCTGGAGTTGTGGGGGGATCCCTCTTTGGAGGGCAGGATCGTCGCCGTCCAGGGGGTCGGGAAGGTGGGGGCGGCGCTCGCCGGCCTGCTGGCCGACGCCGGCGCCGACGTGGTGATCGCGGACGTGGACCGGTCCGCCCTCGACGAAGTCGCGGGACAGGTGGGGGCGCGGGTGGCGGCAGCCGACGCGATCCTGGCGACACCGTGCGACATCGTGGCTCCCTGTGCACTCGGCGGGGTGCTCTCCGAGAGGACCATTCCCCTGCTCCGGTGTTCGGCGGTCGTCGGGGCGGCGAACAATCAGCTCGCGACCCGTTTGGACGCAGAACGCCTCGCGGCGGCTGGGGTCCTATACGCCCCCGACTTCGTGGCGAACGCAGGGGGCATCGTCAACATCTCCATCGAACTCACGGGCAGCTACTCCGAGGAGCGAGCGGCAGGGCGGGTCGACGGGATCTTCGACCGCCTGACCGAGATCCTTACGACCGCCCGTCGCGACGGGATGACGCCGCTGGACGCAGCCGAGCGGATGGCCTACGAACGGATCGGCGGATCCCGGCGAACGGTCATCACGTAGGATCGGCGCTCGCGCCGTCGAAAAGTCGAGAGGTCGAAAGGGAGGCGGGACGATGGGGAAGCTGCTGGTGCACGTCACACATGGTTCCGAAGCCCAGACCCGGGCCGCGCTTGCGTTCCTGGTGGCGAAGGCGGCAGTCGACGAGGGGCACAAAGTCACAGTGTTCCTGGCCGGGGACGCGGCGCCGCTGATCAAGGACGACGTGATCGCCTCGCTACGGGGAATCGGGACAGGCGAGTTGGCGCAGACGTTGCCCGCGCTCGTCGATGCCGGCGTGTCGATCTACGTGTCGGGGATGTCGGCCAAGGGTCGCGGCGTCACCGAGTCAGATCTCGAGGGCAAGAACGCCAGCTTCGCCATGCCGGCCAAGCTCGTGGAGTTGACGTTCGCGGCAGATCGCGTCCTGACCTACTGAGCCGCACCCCCTCGGCTCCCGTCCACCGGGCCAGGTAGCCTCGTTTTCGTGCCGTTCCAGCCGCAGTTCGAGTCTCTCGATCGCCGGGAGCTGAGTGCGCTCCAAAGCCAACGGCTGATGGACCTCCTCGGCCGGCTGACCGAGTCGACGATCCCCTATTGGCGCGAGAAGCTGGCCGGTGTCGCGCCCGTCTCGGACATCAGCGGAATGGGCGCCCTTCCGTTCACCGTCAAGGACGAGTACCGCCAGACGTTCCCGTTCGGGATGCTGGCGGTCCCGTCGCGCGAGGTGGTCAGAGTGCACGCCTCATCCGGTACCTCCGGCCGGCCGACGATTGTCGGATACACCGCCGCCGACATCGCCGTATTCGCGGAGGTGAACGCCCGTTCGCTGGTCTGTGCCGGAGCCAGGGTCGACGACATCGTCCACGTCGCGTATGGCTACGGGCTGTTCACGGGCGGACTCGGTCTTCACTACGGTGTCGAGGCTCTCGGCGCCATGGCCGTGCCCGCCTCCGGGGGGAATGTCGGGTTCCAGATCGCCTTGATGGCCGACCTCGGCGCCACCGGCCTCGCCGCCACCCCGTCGTTCTCGCTGCTCCTGGCCGAGGCTGCCCGAGCCGAGGGACTCCTCGACCGGATCCCGTTGCGGTGGGGGATCATGGGCGCCGAACCGTGGTCCGAGGCATTCCGGGCCAAGCTCGAAGCAGCCTGGGGACGAGGATTCACCGCCCGCGACATCTACGGTCTCTCGGAGGTGATCGGCCCAGGCGTCGCGGCCGAGTGCCGGGAGAACCCCGGCGGCCTCCATGTCCAAGAAGACCACTTCTATCCGGAAATCGTCGACCCCGAGACGGGGGAGGCGATGGAAGCGGGGGAGGAGGGAGAACTCGTCCTCACCACGCTCACCAGGGTCGCGCAGCCCGTGGTCCGCTACCGGACGCGGGACGTGACACGCTTCCTCCCCGGCCCCTGTCCGTGTGGCCGCACCACCAGGCGGATCGCCCGCATCGCCGGCAGGGTCGATGACATGCTCATCATCCGGGGCATCAACGTGTATCCGCGGGCGGTCGAGTCCGTCCTTCTCGCTGATCCACGGGTCGGGGCGCAATACGCTCTCATCGTCGACCGGAGGGGCACGATGACCGAACTCGAAGCGCGGGTGGAGTTGGCTGAGCACGTGGATGATGCACAGGCCGAGACGGTGCGGTCCGATCTCGCGACGGCGTTGGCCCGGGTGGCGCGGATACGGATCGGGGTCGACGTGCGGCCCCACGGTTCGATGCCGCGGATGGAGGTCGGCAAGGCGAAACGCGTGTTCGAGCGGGTCGGTGACTCCGATCCGCTGGAGCTCGACCGATGACCTCGATGCTGCTCGTCGTCGCCGTCGTCCAGGCCGCGGACGCGCCGGCACTGTCCGATGCCCTTCTGCAGGACGAGATCCGGTTCACCAAGATCGGGTCCATGGGCGGGCTGCTGGGGACCGGCAATGCCGGCCTGCTCCTCGGCATCGACGAAGCCCGGTATGCCGAGGTGGTGACGGCCATCGAGCGGACATGCCGGACGCGTGTAGAGGACATCGCCAGTGTCGCGATGCTGGATCCGAACCTGCCCTACATGGCGCCGACGGAGGTGGAGGTGGGCGGGGCGATGGTGTTCGGGGTGCCGGTCGAGCGCTTTGTGCGGATACCGGATGACACGGATCGTCTGTCCCCACCGACCGGCGGCGGCGCAGCACACACAGAGGAGGCGAGGACGATGACCACATCTCGGGCGCGGGAGACAGGGACCGGGTCGGCGGGAGGCGATCACGACATGAAGCTGATCGTCGCCGTCGTCCGCGGCGACCAGGTCGACCCGGTGATGGCGGCGTTGCTGGCGGCGGACCACCGGCTGACTCGTATCAACACCACCGGCGGCTTCCTGCGCCGCGGCAATGCCACGTTGCTGATCGGTGCTCCTGGGCGACAGGTCGACGAGGTCATCGAGATCATCCAGCAGGTGTGCCCGCCGCACGCCGACCCCGCCCCCGTCGAGAAGGGGCTGCCGATGTACTCGGCCACTGTGTTCGTGTTGGACTCGTCGCACTTCCTGCGGGTGTAGGCGTCGTGCAGGTCGCCATCGAGGAACAGGTCCCTGCCGGCCCGCATGCCGTGTTCGCTGCTTGGACCTCGGCAGACCATCTCGCCCGGTGGTGGTGGCCGCACATCCCCGACACCACGTATTCGGTCGACTTCCGCATCGGTGGTCGGTTCGAGATCGTGTCCCCGGCCGCGGGAATCGGTGTCCAGGGCGAGTTCGTGTCGATCGACGAACCCCGGATGCTCGAGATGACATGGCGGTGGCTGACCGACGGGGTGAGCGAGGTCGAGGAGACGGTGCGCATCGACTTCACGCCGGACGGCGAGAGCACGCAGGTCACCGTGACCCACGAACTCGCCGGGGGGGCCGGTGACGGCGGTGATCAGCGCCAAGGATGGGAGCACGTGCTGACCCGGTTATCGGAGTCGTTCCGCGCGGACTGACACCGGTCGGGCCCGACGCGCCGTCACACCGTCGAGGCGGCCGGTGCCCGCAGCCGCGGGAACTCCTCGAGCAGGCCGTCGGCCTCCACCTGCAGGATCTCCATCGGCTCCGGGATCCCTCGCAGCCGATGCGGCCCGAGGCTGACGAATCCCACGTCGCTGGCGGTGTCCTCCCCGAGTGTCGCCACCGTGGCAGGGGTGGTGAGGATCTGGCCTCCGTGACCGGCGCTCATCACGCGTGCGGCGGTGTTGAGCGACAGCCCGACGTAGCCGCCGTCCGACCAGGCGATCTCGCCGCTGTGCACGCCTGCCCGCACGCGCACCTGGAGTCGGTCGGGCCAGCGGCTGGAGCGAATCCTGCGCTGCAGGGCGACCGCCGCTCGAATGGCCGCATCGGCCTGCTCGAAAACGGCGAACGACTCGTCGGCGCGGACGTCGACTTCGTGGCCTCCGTGGCGGCGCACCTCCTGGCCGATGAGGCGGCGCACCTTGGCCAGCACGTCGGCATAGCGGTCGGTCAGTTGGGTGAGGAGCTCGGTCGATCCCTCGATGTCGGTGAGGAGGTGGGTCACGAACCCGGTCGGCAGGTGGGCCGTGTCCGGTCTGCGCGCCGGACGCTCGAGCCGCTGCCGTTCGACCACGAACTCGATCGCCGCCAGCACCGCCTCGGCGACATCCGCATCGTGCAGCACCGCTGGATCGTGGACCAGGGCGGTGGACGGCGCACCGCGGGACTGGAGGACGGTCACCGCCCTCGTGTCCGACGTCGCCGGGAGGGGAACCGGCTGTTGGGCGTCATCCACCCACGAGTCGAGCTCGTCGGACCAGGCCAGCATGGCGAGGGTGGGGTCGCCGAGGGCGCGCCGTAGCTGCTGTTGGAGCTCGTCGGAGCTCTTGATCTGGGCCACCTCGATGACCACCCGCCCCGCCGCGGCGTGCTTGCGGTCCGTCCGCAGCTGGCTCTCGATGAACCCGAGCGGGACGATGCCGTGCTTCTTGGCTGCTGCGAGCAGCCGCTGCCTCGCCCGTTGTCTGGCTTCGTCGGACTCGAACGACACCCGGTCGAAGCGAGCGAGGGCATTGCGGACGTGGGAGGCGTCATGGATCGGCAGCCGCCGCTTCCCGTCCGAGCCGATATAGGCGAACGCGCTGTCGGGAAGCCGCGCCCGCTCACTGGCGGAGAGCTGGGCCATTCCGCCGATTGTATCGGTGGCCGCCGCACGTTCGGCAGCTGCCGGCACTGTCCGATCCGCGGCGGACCGTGCTGGTAAGCTCGGATGCCAGTGTTCGCAGCCCAGACAGCACCAGCGTGACGGTCGAAGAGCTCGATGAGCCAGGCAGTGACGTGCCCTTCTATCACATCTCCACCGCGCGTGCGCATGAGGAGGTGATCGATCAGGTCACGTTCGCCATCCGGTCGGGGCTGCTGCGGGTGGGCGATCGCCTTCCCACGATCGACGCCCTGGCCCGGTTGACCGGGGTCAGCAAACCGGTCATCGGAGAGGCCATTCGCGTGCTGCGCGACAACGGTGTGCTCGCATCGAAGCGAGGTGCCACCGGCGGGGTGACGGTGGTGAGCGAGGACGTCCCAGTCAACCTGATCCGGCTGCGAGCCAAGTGGCGGGAGGCGGCGCTGGCCGAGCTCATCGAGGCGAGGCGCCCGATCGAGATGGAGTTGGCGATCAAGGCCGGTGAGCGCGCTACTCCCGACGACCTGGCGGCGATGGCCGACTCGGTGCAGCGTCTCGAACAGGCCGTGGCGGACAATGGCGAGCCCACCATGCTGCGCCACCTCAACCACCTGTTCCACTATTCGTTCGGCCGCGCCGCCCAGAGCGAGATGCTGGCGTACTACCAGCACCAGATCCTCGGTCGAATCGCGGTCCTGCTCCACGAGTACTACCAGCGCGACGAGGATCCCGAACTGGTCATCAAGACGCACTGGGAGACGCTTGCCGCCATCGAGAGCCGGGACGAGAACGAGATCCGGCGGGCGATGGACTACCACCTCGCCAATCTCGAGGAACTCGTGAAGTCGCCCGAGCTCTCGAAGTGGCTGGTGGCCGCCGAGGAGAACCGCTGAGGCGCCTGCCTCCACCGGTCACAGCGTCGGGACGTCCCGTCCGAGGTTGATCCACACCGTCTTCAGCCTCGTGAAGCTCTGCGCTTGCTCGAGTCCCCCCTCGATGCCGAGGCCGCTCTGTTTCCAGCCGCTGTAGGGAGACCACGGCGCCAGCAAGTTCATCGTGTTCACGTACACGATCCCGGCGTCGACGTCCCGGGCGAAGCGATGGGCGCGACGCAGGTCGTCGGTCCAGATCCCGGCCGCCAGGCCGTACAGCACATCGTTGGCGAGGCCGACGGCCTCGTCGTCGCCGCGGAACGGAAGCACCGACAGCACCGGTCCGAAGATCTCCTCCTGGGCGATCTGCATCTGCGACTGGACGTCCTCGAAGATCGTCGGCCGGTAGAACAGGCCTCGCTCGAATCCCGCGACCTCGGCCCGGGTGGCCCCGGTGAGAGGCCGGGCCCCCTGGTCGATACCGGAGGCGACGTAGCGCTCGATGCGGTCCATCTGTTCGGGGCTCATCACTGCTCCCAGCTGCGTGTCGTCCCGCCGGGGATCCCCGATCTTGAGCGCTTCCGCCCTTGCCACCAGCATCGCGACGAAGTCGTCCCGCACCGACTCCTCGATCAGAAGTCTGCTGCCGGCACTGCACAGCTGTCCCTGGTGCACCGCGAACGTGAACAAGGCTCCGTCGGCCGCCCGCTCGAGGTCCGCATCGGCGAATACGATGCTCGGTGATTTTCCGCCCAGCTCCAGCGTGACCTTGACGAGCCGTTCTCCTGCCTTGGACGCGATCTGTCTTCCCACCTCGGTGGAGCCGGTGAATGAGATCATGTCGACGTCCGCGTCCACCAATGCGACCCCGGTGGTCTCGCCGAGGCCGGGGAGGACCGACAACACCCCGTCCGGAAGCCCAGCCTCCTTCATCAGCCCGGCGAGAGCCAGGGCGGTCAGCGGTGTCTGCTCGGCGGGCTTGAGCACCACGGCGTTTCCCACCGCGAGCGCGGCCGGAAGCTTGATGCCGTAGAGGGGCATCGGATAGTTCCACGGAGTGATCGTGGCGACCACGCCCACCGGCTGGCGCAGCGTGTAGTTGAGATGGTCGGGGAACGTCGGCACCACGTCGGAGCGGAGGTGGGCTGCCACGTCGGCGAAAAAGTCGAACCACTCGGCCGTGCCCCCGATCTGGGCCCGGCAGTCGGAGATCGGCTTGCCGGCGTCCAACGACTCGAGCAGCGCGAGGTCATCGCGGTGCTCCTCGATCAACGCCGCGGTGCGCCGC
>CAZCRP010000157.1:0-6914 GCA_964501055.1 uncultured Acidimicrobiaceae bacterium | reverse complement strand
CGGGTGCCACGTCCGATGGGCGGAGGGTCGAACTCGCCGCCAACATCGGTGCTCTTTCCGAAGTGGAGGCGGCAGTCGAGGCCGGGGCGGAGGGTTCCGGCCTGGTGCGAACGGAGTTCCTCTTCCAGGACCGAGCCGAGCCGCCGTCGGTGGAGGAGCAAGTCGATGTCTACTGTCGGATCTTGGCGGGGTTCGACGACCACCGGGTGGTGTTTCGCACCCTCGACATCGGGGCGGACAAGCCCGTCCCGTTCATTTCCCGGGAGCCTGAGGCCAACCCCGCGCTCGGAGTCCGCGGGATTCGCCTCGGGCTCCGCCGGCCCGATCTCCTCTCCGACCAGCTGCGGGCCGTCGTACGTTCGTGCTCAGGCGAGTTTTCCGGGCGCGGGGCGGTGATGTTCCCGATGGTGGCCAGCGCCGTCGAGATCGAGGCGGCGCTGGCCATGCTCGCGGCTGTCGCGGCGGAAGAGGGCGCGGACCACCTCGAAGTGGGGGCGATGATCGAGACGCCGGTCGCCGCCCTCACCGCCGGACGGATGGCTCGGAGCCTCGATTTCGTGTCGGTGGGAACCAACGACCTGCTGCAGTACCTGTATGCCGCCGATCGGCTGCAGCCCGAGCTGACGGATCTCCCCGATCTCTTCGAACCTGCCGTGCTCGGGTTATTGGGACGGGTGGTGGCCGACGTGCACGGCGCCGGAGGGTGGGCGGGCGTCTGTGGTGAGGTGGCGGGGACGGTGGCGGGTGCTGCGGTGCTGGTGGGCCTCGGATTCGACGAGTTGTCGATGGCTGCGAGCGCCATTCCCGAGGTGAAGGATGCGCTGCGCCGCATCCGGTCCTCGGTCCTCGAGGACGCCGCCGCCAGGGCGATCGCTGCTCCCGACGCCGCGACTGCCCGACGCGTGATCGAATCCGCTCTCGACTGAGCTGCCGCCCTCCGCCAGGCTCCGCGAGCAGAGCCCCACCGGCGACCGTACGCTCCGCTGGTGCCGGCACGTTCCAATCTCGCCCAGAGCCCTGAACCGATCCGGGCCGAGTTGCTCGGTCTGGAGCGGCTCGAGGAACATGCCAGGGAGCTCGCTGCCCGCCAGCGGACGATCGAGCGGAGGGGGCGACTGCGGCTGATCTCGCGGCGCTTGGCGGAGAACGGCGAGGTTCTTCTCGCCTCCTACCGGGAGCTCGCCCAGGCAATCGAAGGCGAGCCTCTTCTGACTCCGGCGGCAGAGTGGTTGGTGGACAACTTCCACCTGGCAGAACGCCAACTGCGAGAGATCCGGGAGAACCTGCCCTCCTCCTACTACCACGAGCTGCCAAAGCTGGAAGGGGGCGACCTGGCGGGCTATCCGCGGGTGTTCGAGATCGCCTGGGTCTTCGTGGCGCACCTCGACAGCCGCTTCGACTCCGAGGCGCTGGGCCGTTTCGTGAACGCGTATCAAGAGGTGGAGCCGCTCACCATCGGGGAGTTGTGGGCGCTCCCCATCACGCTTCGCGTCGTGCTCGTCGAGAACCTGCGACGGTTGGCGGAGGAGATCGTGGAGGGCCGCCGGCTGCGACGCGCCGCCGACGAGCTGGCGGACGGCCTGCTGGGCGTCGGCGGGGCGCGGAGTGCCGAAGCCCCGCAGTATCTCGACCAGATCGGCTCAGACGAGCTTCCCCAACCGTTTGCCGTGCAGCTGATCCAGCGGCTGCGGGACAGCGATCCAGAGACCACGCCCGCGCTGGGATGGCTGCTCGACCGGCTCGCCTCGGTGGGGACGACGCCGGACGAAGTGGTCGGACAGACCCACCACCGCCAGGTGGCCACCAACGTCACCGTTCGCAACATCGTGACCAGCCTTCGCCACATCAGCTCCTTCGAGTGGGCGACCTTCGTCGAGGACGTGAGCTTGGTCAACCGCGCCTTGTCGACCCACGGGCCATATCGGGCGATGAGCTACGCCACCCGCGACCTATATCGACATGCGGTCGAAGACCTCGCGCGGCGATCCCCCCTGTCGGAGCTCGAGGTGGCCCAGGTCGCGCTGCGGCTGGCAGGAGCCAGGCTGCCTGATCGCCGCGATGCCGATTCGGGCTTCTACCTGCTGGGTGAAGGCCGGAGTTCCCTCGAGGCAGAGGTGGGTTTTCGACCCGGCGTCGGATTGATCGTCTCGCGACTCGTGAGGAAATACCCGGCAACGGTGTACGTCGGGTGGATCGGGATCGTGGCCGCGCTCGCGCTGCTCCTCCCGCTTCTCACGATCCATCCCGCTTGGCCCTGGCGGTGGATCATGGCGGCGCTGGCGCTCGTCCCCGCGACCGACGTGGCGGTGACCGTGGTCAACCGGGGAGTGGCCGCCCTCACTCGACCCAAGGTGCTCCCGTCGATGGCCCTCCCCCACGGTCCCACTGAGGAGCTCCGGACGATGGTGGCGATCCCGGCGATGCTGTCGCGTGCGTCCCAGGTCGAGGAATTGGTCCACAGACTGGAAGTGCATCACCTGGCGGATCCCGAAGGAGAGTTTCACTTCGCGTTGCTGACCGATTGGAGGGACGCCGAGGAGCCCGAAGCGCCCGACGATGACGAGTTGCTGGCCGCCGCTCTCCGGGCGGTGGACCGGCTCAACGCGCGGCACGGTCCGGGCCCAGAGGGGGCCGATCGCTTCCTGCTGCTGCACCGGCGCCGAATCTTCAACCCCGGCCAGGGACGCCACATGGGGTGGGAGCGCAAGCGCGGGAAGCTGCATGAGCTCAACCGCCTCCTCCGTGGGGCCACCGACACCAGTTTCCTCCCCTGGCACGGCCGGCTGCCGGACAACATCCGATACGTGATCGCGCTCGATCAGGACTCGCGGCTTCCACCCGGGGCGGCCACCAGGCTGGTGGCGACGATGGCGCATCCGCTCAACCGGGCCCGGGTGGACGAGCCGCTGGGACGCGTCGTCGAGGGATACGGCGTCCTGCAGCCCCGGGTCACCGCTTTCCTGGGAGCCGGCGGTACCAGCTTCTTCCAACGGGTGTTCTTCCCACCGGCGGGGATCGACCCCTACGCGGCGGCGGTCAGCGACGTCTACCAGGATCTGTTCGGAGAGGGGTCCTATGCGGGCAAGGGAATCTACGAGATCGATGCCTTCGAGGCTGCCCTGGATGGCCGGATCCCCGAGAACACCCTGCTCAGCCATGACCTGTTCGAGGGATCCTTCGCCCGCGCCGGGCTGCTCACCAACGTCGAAGTCTTCGAGGAGTTCCCCAGCCACTACGAGGTGGCGCTCTCCCGCCAGCACCGCTGGATTCGGGGCGATTGGCAGCTGCTGCCATGGATCATCGGGCGGCGTGGTGCCTTGCCACCGGTGGCCCGCATCAAGATGGTCGACAACCTGCGCCGGAGCCTCTCCGGACCGGCCGCGCTGTTCACGCTCCTCGCCTCATTCCTGATTCCCGGAGTGCCCGTCGCGCCGTGGACTGCGTTCATCGTCGTGGCATTGACCCTGCCCGCGCTGTTGCCGTTGTTCGAGCGGATGATCCCCCGGCGGACGAACACGCCGGGCGCGGTGCGATTGCGGCGGTGGTGGATCGACGCCGGTCGAACGGCAGGTCGCTTCCTCCTCGAGGCTTCGTTTCTCGCCCATCAGGCGCTGAGGACGACCGAGGCGATCGTCGTCACGCTGTGGCGGCTCCTCGTGTCGCGCCGCAACATGCTCGAATGGGTCACAGCCGAAGAGGCGGAGCGCAGGTTCGGCCTCGACCGCCCGCAGTTCATACGGCGTATGGCTCCGGCGATGAGCGTGGGGTTGGTGGCCGCCACGGCCGCGGCCGTCGTCAAACCGGATGCGTTCGTGATGGCCATGCTCTGGTCCGGGTTGTGGGTGGCGGCTCCGCTCATCGCGCACTGGGCCAGCATCCCGCGCCCGGTTCGGATCGCGGATCCGCCCACCGCCGAGGAACGAGAGCATCTCCGACTCGACGCCCGGCGGACCTGGCGGTACTTCGAGCAGTTCGTCACCGCCGAGGACAACTGGCTGCCGCCCGACAACTATCAGGAGGATGTCGACGTCGTCGCCCACCGGACCTCGCCGACCAACATCGGTCTCTATCTCCTGGCGGTGCTCTCCGCCCGTGAGTTCGGGTGGATCGGCAGCGAGGAGACTGCGTCGCGGCTCGAGTCCACGTTCGAGACGCTCGACCGTATGGAGCGCTTCGAGGGGCACTTCTTCAACTGGTACGACACTGTCACTCTCGAGCCGCTGGCGCCCCGCTACATCTCGACGGTGGACAGCGGCAACCTGGCCGGGCACCTGCTGGCGGTGTCAGAGGGTTGCGCCAGACTGCGCGAGCAGAGTCCGGGACCGGAAGCGACGGCCGGGATCCGGGACACGCTCCTCTTGATACGGCAGGCCGCCAGCCGTCCTGCCGCCAACACCCATGCCGAGGTGGTGTCGCCGCGCGACCTGGACCGCGCCCTCGGCGACCTGCTCGGCCGCCTTCCCTGGCCGGGCGCAAACCCCCCCGCCCTTTCCGAGGCCGAGATCGAGGAGGCGTCTGCCACCGTGGCGGATATTGCGCGCACCTTGGCCGCAGCCGACGACTCAGACGAGCTGGGAACGTGGGCCGAGGCGCTCACGTCGACCGTGGGCAGTCACCGACAGGATCGACAGATGCGCGAAGACCTCGCGTGGACCCGCCAAGCGGAGGCGCGCTGGGAGCGGCTGGCTACCCGGGCAGCGGAGATGGCACGGGCAATGGACTTCTCGTTCTTGAGGAACCCGGAGAACAAGCTGCTGGCGGTGGGCTATCGGGTGCTCGAGTCCGCCCTCGACCAGAGCCACTACGACCTCTTGGCCTCCGAGGCCCGTCTGGCCAGTTTCGTCGGAATCGCCAAGGGCGATCTTCCGCCCAGTCATTGGTTCCGTCTGGGGCGCTCCATGACCCCGATGGGAACCGAGGCCGCGCTGATCTCCTGGTCGGGATCGATGTTCGAGTACTTGATGCCGCTGCTGGTGATGCGCTCGCCGCCCGAGAGCGTCCTCGAGACGACCTACCGGGCGGTCGTCCAGCGACAGATCGAGTACGGCAGGGAACGGCAGGTCCCGTGGGGCGTGTCGGAATCTGCGTACGCCGCGCGCGACGTCGAACTCACGTATCAGTATCGGGCGTTCGGGGTGCCGGGTCTCGGGTTCGAACGGGGCCTGAGTCAGGACCTGGTGATCGCACCGTACGCCACCATGTTGGCGGCGATGGTCGTACCGGGCGAGGCCGTGGCGAATCTGCGACGACTCGCGGCCCTGGGCGCGCGCGGCATCTACGGGTACTACGAGTCGCTCGACTTCACCGCCAGTCGCCGGCCCGACAGTGGCGAGCCGGTGTTGATCGAGGCCTACATGGCGCACCATCAGGCGATGTCGCTGGTCGCCGTGGCCAACGTCGTCTTCGACGGCATCATGCGTCGCCTGTTCCATCGCGAGCCCTCGGTGCGGGCCGCCGAGTTGCTCCTGCACGAGCGGGTACCGCGCGATGTCGAGGTGGCGCGCCCACGAGCCGACGAGGTCGCCAGGGCGGCGCGGCCGCTGGACGAGGTGAAGGGAGTCGTACGCGTCGTGGCCTCGCCGCACGGCCCGGTGCCGGTCGCCCATCTTCTCTCTAACGGCAGGCTCAGCACCGTGATCACCGCCGCCGGGTCGGGATACACCCGCTGGCACGGACTGGCGGTGAACCGGTGGCGGGAGGACGCCACACGCGATCAGTTCGGCACCTACGTGTTCATCAAGGACGACTCCGGCCGAACCTGGTCCGCCGGCTACCAGCCGGTCGGAGCGGAGCCGGACGCCTACGAGGCAACGTTCAGCGAGGACAAGGCAGAGATCACGCGTCGCGACGGAAGGATCGCCACGATGCTCACGGTGGTCATCTCCGAAGAGGATGACGCCGAGATCCGCCGGGTGAGCCTCACCAACCTGGGTTCAACGGCCCGGGAGGTGGAGGTGACCTCGTACGCCGAGTTGGTGCTGGCGCCGCCCCGCACCGACGCCGCCCACCCGGCCTTCTCAAATCTCTTCGTGCAGACCGAGGCGGTGGCCGGTCGCGATGCGTTGCTCGCCAGCCGCCGCCCACGGTCGGTGGAGGAGGACACGATCTGGGCGGGGCACATCCTCACGGTCTCGGGCGAGGTGGTGGGCGGCGCGCAGTTCGCCACCGACCGGGCTCGATTCCTCGGGCGCGGCAACCAGGTCCATCGGGCGGCGGCGATCGATCGGCCCCTGTCGAACTCGGCGGGTCGGGTGCTTGACCCGATCTTCAGCCTGCGTCGGAAGGTGCGCTTGTCGCCTGGAGGCACCGCCCACCTGGACTTCACCACCGTCGTGGCCGGCACCCGGGCCGACGCCCTCCATCTGATCGACAAGTTCTCCGACGCCTCCGCATTCGAACGGAGCACCACCATGGCCTGGACTCAGGCCCAGGTCAGGCTCCACCACCTTCGGATCGACCCCGAGCACGCCCACGTCTTCCAACGGCTCGCAGGGAGCCTCATCTACTTCGATCCCGACCTGGTGACCTCCGGGCGCCGGGAGGCCTCGGCGACGGGGCAGGCGGCATTGTGGCGCCACGGGATCTCGGGCGACGCGCCGATCGTCCTCGTGCGGATCGACCAACCCGAGGAGCGGGGACTGGTGCGCGATCTCTTGCGAGCGCAGGAGTACTGGAGGATGAAGGGCCTGTTCGCCGATCTCGTCGTCGTCAACGAGAAGCCGGACTCGTACGCCCAGGATCTGCGCGACGCCATCGAGGAGCTCATCCGGGAGCGGGGCCGGCACGTCGGCCCCGCCCACGATGGCGGGGTCTTCGTGCTGGACGGACCGGCGCTCTCCGCCGATGACCGCGCCTCGCTCGAGTCCGCCGCCCGCGCCGTGTTGTTGAGCCACCACGGGACCATGGCGGACCAA
>CAZCRP010000156.1:0-6917 GCA_964501055.1 uncultured Acidimicrobiaceae bacterium | reverse complement strand
GAGCCGCCCCCGCCCAGCACCTTGGCGGCGGGAGCCACCAACTCGGCGGCGGAGACGCCCCGTTCCACGAGTGGCGGCGAGACGAGGGCAACGAGCGCGCCTTTGCCGTTCGATCGAGAGCCGAGGATCACCACCCCGCTCCCCAGACGATCCCGCACCGCCATCGCCAGCTGACGGAGTTGCTCCGGTGGGAGCTCTCCCACCGCGGCGACGACGGCGCGATCTTCGCCGATGGTCACTGCCGCGCCCGCCATCTCATCGGCGAGCGCATGGCGACGTTGGGCGCGGATCGACTCCAACTCGTCCTCGAGGGCGTCGACCCGGGCGATGAGCGCCCGCACCCGCTCAGGCACGTCGGCCGCGGGAGCCCTCAACAGCTCGCCGGACCGATCCAACCGATCCCTGATCTGGACCAAGTGCCGGTACGCCTCCTCGCCGGTGAGCGCTTCCACCCGTCGGATGTTGGAGCCGATCGAGGCCTCCGAGACGATCACGAGCGGCCCCACTTCGCCACTCGCCGCGGTGTGGGTGCCACCGCAGAACTCGACCGAGAAGTCTCCGACCTTCACCACCCTGACGGTGTCCCCGTACTTGTCACCGAAGAACGCCAGCGCGCCCATCTCCTTGGCCCGCTCCTGGCTCGTCACCTCGGTGCGCACCCTGGCGTTCTCGATGAGCCGCCGGTTGGCGCGGCCCTCCACTTCGGCGAGTTCCTCACCGCTGAGCCCGGCGAAGTGGCTGAAGTCGAATCGCAGCCGCCCGGACTCGACCAGCGAGCCGGCCTGGTGAGCGTGGTCGCCGAGCACATCCCGCAACGCCCAGTGCAGGACGTGGGTGCCGGTGTGTGACTTGCGGATGTGGTCGCGGCGCGGGCTGTCGATGACCAGCTCCGCCTCCTGGCCCACCCGCACGGTGCCGGATCGCACCCTTCCTCGGTGGCCGTGGAAGCCCTGCACCGCATGACGGGTGTCGACGACCTCCACCATGCCGCTCTCGGTCGTGATCGTGCCGGTGTCTCCCACCTGGCCCCCCGCCTCGGCATAGAACGGTGTGCGGTCGAGGAACACCTCGACCTCCCGGCCATGTTCGACCGCCTCCACCTGTTCACCGTCCACCACCAGCGCCAGCACCCGACCGGCCGCGGCGTCGCGCTCGTAGCCCAGGAACTCCGTCGGGCCGGTGTCTTCCATGATCGAGCGGTAGAAATCTGCCAGCGCGGCGGTCTCGCCGCCCTTCCAGGTCTGCTTGGCGCGGGAGCGTTGCGCCTCCATCTCCGCTGCGAAGCCTGCTTCGTCGACGTTCGTGCCGCGCTCGGCGGCGATCTCGCGCGTCAGCTCGATGGGGAACCCGAACGTGTCGTGCAGCTTGAATGCCACCCGGCCGGACAGTTCGCCACCGGTCTCCTCCAGTTCGCTGTCCAGCAGCTGGTGACCGGACTCGAGTGTACGGCGGAATCGCTCCTCCTCCCGTGACACGACCTCCACGATGAAGTCCTGGCGCGCCGCCAGTTCCGTGTACCAGTCGCCCAGCGCGCCCACTGTCGCCCGCACCAGGCCCGGGGTGACCAGCCCGCTCCCTCCCAGCTGCCAGGCGTGGCGCACGGCGCGTCGGATGATGCGGCGCAGCACATACCCGCGCCCGTCGTTGGAGGGAACCACGCCGTCGGCGATCAGCACACTCATCGTGCGCCCGTGATCCGCCAGGATCCGCAGGGAGACGTCTGCCAGGGGATCGGTGCCGTACCCGACGCCGGTATGGGCCGACCCTGCCTCACGCACCGGCCGGATCGTGTCGATGTCGAAGCCCGAGTCGACTCCTTGCAAGACCATCGCCAGCCGCTCCAGACCCAACCCGGTGTCGATGTTCTTCGTGGGCAGGTCGCCGACGACGTGATAGGGGCGGTCCTGGATGTTCTGCATGAACACGAGATTCCAGATCTCGATGAACCGCTCCTCCCCGCCGCCGATCGGTCCGCCGTCCGGGCCGTGGGCGGGGCCGCGGTCGTAGAAGATCTCGGCGCACGGTCCGCACGGCCCTGGCACGCCCATCTGCCAGAAGTTGTCCCTGCCGCCGCGCTGGATGCGATCGCGGGGAACGCCGACATGATCGTGCCACAACTCGGCCGCCTCGTCGTCGTGCTCGTACGCGGTGTACCACAGCCGATCGGGGTCGAGTCCGTAGCCCTCGGTGAGCAACTCGTGGGCCCACAGCATCGCTTCCGGCTTGAAGTAATCCCCGAATGAGAAGTTCCCGAGCATCTCGAAGAACGACATATGACGGGCGGTGGTACCGATGATGTCGATGTCGATCGTCCGGATCGACTTCTGAACCGACACCGCCCGGTCGAAGGGGGCTTCCTCCTCGCCGAGGAAGTACGGCTTGAACGGCACCATGCCGGCGTTGACCAACAACAGCGTCGGATCGGTCGGGATCACCGGCGCCGACGGCCGGATCGTGTGCCCGCGGGCGGCGAAGAAGTCGAGAAAGGTGCGACGAATCGAACTGGCATCCATGGGGGGGCAACGGTACACCCGGTCCAGGCCGGATCCCGCGGAGTTGTCAGCGGACGGTGTGGAGCCTGCGACGCGGCGGCTGCACCAGCCTGGCGGTGAGATCGAGGAAGTCCGCCCCGGTCTGTAGCGCAGCCGACTTGAGATCGCGGGGACGGGGGCGGAGACGGAACGCCCGCACCACGATGACGCCACCGGTGACCACGCCGGTCAAGAACCAGGAGAGTCGATCGAGCATGGGCCGAGACTAGTTGTCCCGCACCGCCACGATCCGTCCGAGCTCGCCCGTCCAGGTCAAGACGTAGAGCTCACCCGCCGCATCCACTCCGAAGCTGTTCACCTGCCCGAGCCCAGTCAGCCACTCGGTGTGATCGTGGGCGGTCACGCCGTCCCAGCGCAAGCTCCGCAGCCAGCCGCCGCACCAGTCCGAGTACAGATAGGCACCTTCGAGCTCCGGGATCGACTCTCCCCGGTACACCCGCCCGCCCGTGATCGAACACCCCTCGTCGTGGCTGTACTCGTGGATGGGGAGCTCGAGCCCTTCCGCCTCGGGATCACATCCCCGTTGGAAGCAACTGGAACCTTCCATCCGCAGCCATCCGAAGTTCTTCCCGCCGGAGGACAGCGCCACGACGTTGACCTCCTCCCAGCGTTCGTGACCCACGTCTCCGATCCACATCGTCTCGGTGACCGGGTCGATGGCGAAGCGCCACGGATTGCGCAGACCGTATGCCCACACCTCGGGCGCTCCGCCGCCGGCCACGAAGGGGTTGTCCGCCGGGATCGCATACGGCTCGATGCCGTCGACGTCGAGCCGCAGGATCGCCGAGAGGAGCGTGCCGGGGTCCTGGGAGTGGATGGAAGCCGCCCCTCCCTCGCCCACGGACAAGTACAACATGCCATCCGGGCCGAACTCGACCATGCCGCCGTTGTGGCGCACGGTGGGCTGATCGATCGTGAGGAGCACGCGCTCGGTGTCCGGGTCGACCTGACCGGCCGACGCGACCGCCGCCAGCTCGACGAGACGCGTGGTGGCCTCACCGTGGTAGTAGTAGACGTACAGGCGGCCGTTGTCGGCGAACCGGGGGTGGAACGCCATTCCCAGCAGCCCCTGTTCGATCCCGCCTGCGTTCACGCGGTCCCGCAGGTCGAGGTAGGGCGGTTCGATCACGTCGCCGCCGGCGGTGATCTCCCGCACCGTTCCCACCCGCTCGACCACGAAGCGGCGGGGTGACCCGGGTGGGCTCACCAGCAGCACCGGCTGGGAGAACTCCGCCGCCACCGGCTCGATGGCGAGCCCCGCGAGCGGAGGCAACGGGGCCGTCGTCGTGGTGGTCGTGGTCGGCGCCGTGGTGGTGGTCGTGGAGGTGGTGGTCGACGTCGTCGTGGTGGTCGACGTCGTGGCGGTGGTCGTCGGGGGCTCCTCCACGGCCGGCGGGGCACAGGCAGCGATGGCGAGCAGGGATGCGAGCGCGATCGCCCCCCCTTTCACGTGTAGCGGGCTTCGCCGACGACGGTGGCGTGGTAGCGATCCATGTCCAGCTGCGCGCCCAGCCCGGGAGCAGGGCCGAGCCTGATCGTGCCGTCGCACACGATCGGCGCGGTGAGGAGGAAGTCGCGCCGGTCCTCGGTCCACTCGGGCGGGTCGAGGGGATATTCGAGATAGGGCGTTCCGACGGTGCCGGCGGCGAGGTGGGCGTTGGCCAGCAGCGCGACCCCGCTCCCCCACGTGTGCGGGCTGAACGTGTGCCCGGCCTCGGCGACGCGACGCGCCAGGTGGCGCAGTGCGCCGATACCACCGGTGACCACCGCGTCCGGTTGGTAGACGTCGAGGGCGTCGGCGGCCAGGAGCAGGTCGAATTCGTGCAACTCCCTGGTCATCTCCCCGCCGGCGACCCTGATGCCTGTCTCCCCCCGCAGGGCCGCCATGCCCCGGTGGTCGCCGCGGTGGAGCGGCTCCTCCATCCAGTACACGCCGCGGTCGGCCAGCTCGCGCGCCACCGGCCGCGCATCCTCGATCGTCCAGGGGGGCGAGGTGTCCCACGGCATCCGCCATCCCTGGTTGCAGTCCACCATGAGCTCGATCCGCGATCCGACCTCCTCCCGCACGGCATCCAGCACCGCCAGGTCGTCCGCCAACGTCGCGCGCCCGAAGCGGAGCTTGACGGCCCCGAAACCCCGGGACACCACGTGGTGGGCCGCTTCGACCGTTGCGCGGGGGGACCGGTGGGTGCCGAAGGAGGCGTAGAGATCGAGGGTGTCCCCGGCGCCACCCACCATCTTCCAGATGGGCACACCGGTGATGCGACCCGCCAGATCCCACAAGGCCGTCTCGAAGGGCCATGGCCGGCCGTCGAGGAAGCCGATGTTGGCGAGGACGGCCGAGTGACGGTCGAGGTCGAGGGGATCGGCCCCGATGAAGAGATGCTCGTAATCCGTCAGGCCCCGCAGCGGGTCGCCGATCCCGAAGCCTTCCGCGCCGGAGTCGTCGATCACCCGCACCACGGCCACCGGGAACGCCCGCCGCGGCGACGGATCCCATGCGGCGGGAAACGGGGGGTCGAGGACGAGCCGGTGATGGGTGTGGACGATCGCCTCGATCATGTCGACCAGTACTGCAGGGTCAGCCGGACGATGTCGTCGATGTCGTTGTCGCCGATCGGTCGGGCGTTGTTGAGACGCATCGGAAGGTGGTCGGGCATGCGGAGCTCGCGGGAGAGCGCGGTGGCGGACGGAGGCTCGAACCGGCGCAGCTCGCGGCGGAACCCGACCCCCTCGAGCAACGCGTCGAAAGCCGCGGGAAGGCCCTCGACACCGGTTCGCGGGCAAATCCTGGCCACCAGACCCCGATAGGCGCCTGCCGCCTCCTCCAGCGTCCACTCCAAGCCGGCGCGCAGCCCCAGCATCACCGCCACCCCGTGCGGAATGGCGGTCACCGAACCAACGGCATGGCCCACGGCATGTCCGATCCCGGTGCCGCCGGCGTCGATCGCCATGCCCGCCATTGTTGCTGCCTGCAACAGCGCCGCCCTGCCCTCGAGCGCCACCGGTCGATCGACCACCTCGCCCAACCGACGGAAGACCACCTCGGCGGCCGGGAGCCCGAGGGCGGCGATCTCCGACGTGGAACGGATCCCGGTGGCCGCCTCGACCGCGTGCACGAAGGCGTCGAGACCACTGGCCACCGTCACGCCCGGCGGGAGTCCGAGCGTGAGGATCGGCGCCAGCACCGCACGTTCGGGGCGCAGCCTCTCGTCCCACGCCCAGGTCTTCCGCCCGCGATGGGACACGATGGCTGTTCTCGTCACCTCCGCGCCCGACCCGGCGGTGGACGGGACAGCCACCACGGCCAACCCTGCCGGGAACGGAGCCGCGCCGCGCAGGCGACGTTCCAGGCCGGCGGGATCACCGACGAGCAGGGCCGCCAGCTTGACCGTGTCGATGACGCTCCCGCCACCCACGGCCACCACGGTGTCGGCGCCGGTGGCGGCCAGCACGGCGGCCAGCTCACAGACGGTTCCCACCTGTGGCTCACCGGGAGGAACCCCGATCACCTCCGCTGCCAGCGCCGCCTCCACCTCGGCGACCAAGCCGGCCGCGATCAGTCCCGCTTCGCTGACGATGACCGCACTGGAACCGGTCGCGTCGACCACCGGGGCGAGCCCCGACCTGAGATCCTCCACCAGCCGGACACGGGAGGCAGGGAACACCGTCACCGGGGAGGCTTCCCTAGCACCTCGTCGATCCATCGCAACCGCTCGGCCAGGGTTTGCTCCCGGCCCTCCTCGCCTGGGCGGAACAGGATCTGGGATCCCACCTCGTCGGGCAGATAGGACTGGCGGGCGACGTGGTGCGGGGCATCGTGGGAGTAGGAGTACCCCTCGCCGTGGCCGATCTCGCCTGCGCCGGCGTAGTGCGCATCCCGCAGATGGGCGGGAACGGCAGGAGTGGGCCCATCCTCCAACAGCCGGCGAGTGGCCGCCATCGCCGCGGTCACCGAGTTCGACTTCGGGGCGATCGCCAGATAGATGGTCGCCTGGGTGAGATGGAACGCCGCCTCCGGGAGACCGACATGGGCGAGAGCCTGGGTCGCCGCCACCGCCTGCAGCAGCGCGTTGGGATCGGCGAGTCCGACATCTTCGGAGGCCAGGATCACGAGCCGTCTGACGATGAACTCCGGGTCCTCCCCCGCCTCCAGCATCAGATGCAGCCAGTAGAGGGCGGCATCGACGTCGGAGCCCCTGACGCTCTTGATGAAGGCTGAGATCACGTCGTAATGGGCGTCGCCTGCCTTGTCGTAGCGGACGATGCGGCGTTGGAGGGCTTCCC
Source organism: uncultured Acidimicrobiaceae bacterium (assembly GCA_964501055.1). GTDB lineage: Bacteria > Actinomycetota > Acidimicrobiia > Spongiisociales > ZC4RG35 > DATHWB01. The sequence continues at coordinate 78 of CAZCRP010000156.1, read as the reverse complement.
CGGCGTCGTCGACGTCGATGGTGTCCGACCCGCGGCCCAGGGCCAGCGAGGCGGCCACTTCGAGCGCGGTCAGCGCGT
>CAZCRP010000155.1:0-6975 GCA_964501055.1 uncultured Acidimicrobiaceae bacterium | reverse complement strand
TCGAGAGGCGGGGCATCCCGGCCGCCTGGTAGGCGGGGCGGTCCCGCCTACCATCCGGCCCGATGCCAGCGACCATCGTGCTCGGAGCGCAGTGGGGGGACGAGGGCAAGGGTCGGGTCACCGACGTCTTCGCCGAGTCGGCCGACTTCGTGGTCCGCTATCAGGGCGGGAACAACGCCGGACACACCATCGTCATCGGGAGCGAGCGGTTCGCCCTCTCCCTCATCCCCAGCGGCGTGATGTACCCGCGCTGCACACCGGTCATCGCCTCGGGCTGTGTGATCGATCCGCGTGTGCTCCTCGAAGAGATCGACATGCTGACCGGGCGGGGCGTCGACCCCGGCCGGCTCCGCATCTCCGGCAACGCCCATCTGATCATGCCCTACCACCGCAAGCTCGATGCGGTGATGGAACGCCACCTCGGGAAGCACTCGATCGGGACCACGAAGAAGGGCATCGGCCCCGCCTACACCGACAAGTACTCGCGGCGCGGCATCCGCGTTCAGGACCTCTTCGACCCGGCCATCTTCCGGGACAAGGTCGAGGCCGCGCTCGAGGACACCAACCGGGTGCTGGCGCGTGTCTACAACCAACTGCCGATGGACCCGGCGCGGATCGCCGACGAGTACCTGGTCTACGCCGAACGACTCCTGCCGTTCGTGACCGACACGTCCCTGGAGTTGTGGGAAGCGCTCCGCGACGGCCGCGAGGTGCTGTTCGAGGGCGCTCAGGGCACGCTGCTCGACGTCGACCACGGCACCTATCCCTTCGTCACGTCCTCCAACCCGACCGCCGGCGGAGCGTCCGTCGGGAGCGGGTTGGGTCCCAAGGCGATCGACCGCGTCGTCGGCGTCGCCAAGGCGTACATCTCGCGGGTGGGGACCGGGCCGTTTCCGACTGAACTGCGGGATGAGATCGGCGACCGGATGATCGAACTCGGAGGTGAGTTCGGAACGGTGACGGGCCGGCGGCGGCGCTGCGGCTGGCTCGACCTCGTGGCGCTCACATACGCAGTGCGAATCAACAGCCTCACCGAGCTGTTCATCACCAAGCTCGACATCCTCTCCGCCTTCGACAGCATCCGGGTGGCGACTGCGTACGACTCGCTCGGCGAGCGACACCACGAGTTCCCCCGCCAGCAGCGGGTCCTCTACAACTGCACGCCGGTGTACGACGAGCTGCCGGGTTGGGGGACCGACATCAGCGGTTGCCGGCAGGAGTCGGACCTCCCGAAGGAGGCTCGCGACTACATCGAGTACATCGAGCGGGCGGCCGGGGTGCCGGTGTCCTTCGTCTCCGTCGGGCCGGAGCGCCAGCAGATGCTGACGCGGTGAGAGTCCTCCTGGTCGGATCGGGGGCGAGGGAGCACGCCCTCGCGTGGAAGCTGGCTGCCAGCCCCTCGCTCACGCGGCTCACGATGCTCCCCGGGAACCCGGGGATGCGCACGCTGGGTGACACGATCGAGGGGATCGAACCCACCGCGGTCGGAGCGGTCGCCGCTCTGGCCTCCCAACAGGACTTCGACCTGGTGGTGATCGGTCCGGAGGGACCGCTGGCGGCCGGGTTGGTGGATGCCCTCCTGGCAGCCGGGGTCCCGGCCTTCGGACCAACCAGGGCGGCCGCCCGACTCGAGTCCTCGAAGTCCTTCGCCAAGCTGGTGATGGCCCGAGCGGCGATCCCCACCGCCTCGGCCGAGGTGTTCACCGAGCGGGCGGCGGCCCGGCGCCACCTCCAGGAGACGCCCGGTCCGTACGTGGTCAAGGCCGACGGTCTCGCAGCCGGGAAGGGCGTCCTCGTGACCCCCGATCTGGCGGAGGCGCGGCACTGGGTGGAGCGCTGCTTCGACGGCGACTTCGGCGCGGCAGGGGCACGCGTCGTCGTCGAGGAGTACCTCGACGGGCCGGAACTGTCGGTGTTCGCGCTGTGTGACGGCACCCGCCATCTCCCACTCGAGCCGGCGCGGGACTACAAGCGCCTGGCCGACGCAGACCGGGGACCGAACACCGGCGGGATGGGCAGCTACTCGCCGGTCCCGGTGCCGGCCGGCTTGGCCGCCACGGTCGACCGCGAGATCATCGAACCCGCGCTGCACGTGATGGCGGAGGACGGCGCTCCTTATGTGGGTTTCCTGTACGTCGGGCTGGTGCTGACGAGCGACGGGCCAAGGGTGATCGAGTTCAACTGCCGGCTCGGCGACCCGGAGACGCAGGTCGTCCTGCCCCGCCTCGGCAACGACCTGCTCCCCTTGCTCGCCGCCGGGGCGGCAGGCGAGCTCGGCCGCGGCGATTTGGACTGGGATCCCGCGCCGGCGGTCAATGTCGTGCTCGCCGCGCGGGGCTACCCCGAGTCGCCGGGCGGAGGGGACCCGATCTCGGGCCTCGACGAGGTCCGCGACGCCCTGGTCTTCCACGCCGGAACGTCCGCCCGTGGGAAGCAGCTGGTGACGGCCGGCGGTCGTGTCCTGTCAGTCGTGGGGCGGGGCGAGGATCTGGCGGGTGCTCGCCAGGCCGCCTACGGCGCGGTGGCATCGATCTCGTTCCCGGGAATGCAGTTTCGCACGGACATCGCCGCCCACTGAGGTCACACCGCGATGTGAGGCGCCAGGTCGCCGTTGGGTCGGATCTCGACCTCGTCTAGTTGCTGCCAGGCGGCCAGCGTCTGCAACAGTTTGCCGAGGGCGGCACCCGCCCGCACCCGATCCCGCCCTGGCTCAGTGAAGGCGCCTTCGACCCGCAGGCGGCCCGCCGCCCGGTCGGCCTTGAGATCGACCCGTCCGACGAGTTCACCGTCGAGGAGGAGCGGCAACACGTAGTAGCCGTGCACGCGTCGCTCCTTCGGGACGTAGATCTCGATGCGGTAGCGGAACCCGAACAGCCGCTCCGCCCGGTCTCGAAACCACACGACAGGATCGAAGGGCGCCAGCAAGGCGGCGCCGTCGATCGAACGGGGAACCGACAACTCCGGATCCATGTACACCGGACCCGGCCAGCCGTCGACGGAGACCTCGGCGATCTCACCACGGGTAGCGAGCGACCGGAGCACGGGGCGGGCGTCTCTCACCTTGAGCCGGTGGTAATCGGCGAGGTCCGCCACGGTTCCGATGCCGTGATGCCGGACCGCGTCCCGGAGCAGGACCGGCAGCGCCGCGGTGAAGTTCGTGGCCTGCGATCGCACCCGTTCGGGGATCACCCGGGAGGTCAGGTCATAGAGCCGCGTGAAGTTGGGGCGGTCGGCGATGGCGACCTCCCCTCGCACGAACAGCCATTCGAGCGCCAACTTGCCCGGGCCGTATCCCCACCATGGCCCGGTCCGTCCGCGGCCCTCGGACAACTCGCCGACCCGCAACGGGCCGTTGTCGCGCACCTCTGCCCGCACCTGGTCGACGAAGCCAGGCTGCTCGGCGGCGATGCGCTCGATCGACCGCCACGGATGCTCCTGCTCCATCCGGTGGGCGAAGTGCGGCCACCGTTCCATCGACGTCAGCGACGCCTCGTGCACCCAGTATTCGAACAACTCGCCCGAACGCCACAGCCACCGGTCGAGGGCGTCGCGATCGTACGGGCCCAGGCGGGCGAAGAAAGGCAGATAGTGGGCGCGTGCGATGACGTTCACCGAGTCGAGCTGCACCACCCCCACCCGTGCCAGCACCCGACGGAAGTGGCGGATGTCCGGTGCGCCGCGGAGTGGCGGGTCGTTGAAACCCTGGGCACCCAACGCCAGCCGCCGGGCGCGTTCGAGGGTGATGCGGGGTGGGGTGGAGGCCATGACCGCCGGAGGCTACCGAGTACTCACACCTGGAGATCGTCGAGGTACTGGGGGCAGATGTGGCGGACGGCAGCGCCCAACACCACCCCACCGAGGAGGAGATCGTCCTCGGTGGGCACCGCGCCATCCGCCGACAGTGCCACGATCCACGCCCGCAGGACGTCGATCGGGGTGAAACCCTCGTCCAGCAGGTCGCAGAAGAGGACCCCGGTGCTGATGAGGCCCTGGGGCTCCTCGAAGGCCGCCCCCTCCAACGAGGTCCCCGCCAGGCCCTGTTCGATGGTGTTCAGATACGACGCGAGCCGCGGGACGTCCTCTTCGGCGTAGGTCGGCGGGGGCGACGTCGAGACGGCAGGCGTCGTCGACGTCGCCGGAGACGTCGCCACCCCAAGAGAGGTCGTGGTCTCGGGGGCGGGATCCTGACCGGAACACGCGGTGATCGCGACGATCAGCACGAGCGACAGCGGCCTACGCATCGTCGGGCCCAGGCTACGGGAACGGGTTCGCCGCGCCAGAGTGATCAGCGGCCAGCCGGTGGGTAGCGGGCCGCCAGGATCTGGTTGAACGTCTGGGTCGGGACCAACACCTGGGCGCCGGCGCCGGTCCGATGGTTCCTGATGGGAATCGTGAGGCGGACCACGTTGTCGGGGCTGAAGCTGCGGTACCGGAAGCCGAGCGTGGCAGCCTGACCGACACCGAAACCCGAGTCCATCCGTACGGCCGAGGCGAGATTCTGCAACGCCCCGGTGAGCGACCCGACCGAGTCGTAGGTGCGGAGAACGGACGCGAACTGGAACAACACGTCCTGTTGTTTGCGCTGGCGGTCGAAGTCGGACCCGGGGGAATTGACCCACTCGCCATCGCGGAAGATCTGGGGACTGCGGGATCGCACCCACGCCAAAGTCTGCTCGCCGTTGACCTGCTGGCACCCGGCGGGAAGGTCGAGGCCCGACTTCTCGTCACGGATGGGGTGGTCTCCCACACAGATCCGGGTTCCACCGAGCCGGTCGACGACCGTGGCGAATCCGGAGAAGCTCACCCTGGCGTAGTGATCCACCTCCACCCCCGTGAAGGTGGTGACGTTGATGGCGAGCAGGTCCGGCCCGGACGCCAGACCGGAGCACCCCCCCATGCTCTGGTTGATGCGTTGGTAGCGCTCGGTGCAGGCATCGTTGAGGTAGAGGTCACGGGGGATCGATACGAGCAACGGAGCGCTCCCGTCGGAGGGGAACAGGACATTGATGATCGTGTCGGCCAGATAGCCGCTGGCGTCGGTGCCGATCAGCAGCACCGACTCGAACATGTCGTCCGGCAGTCGAGGGCTGACGGCCTCGGGGATCTCGAACGGCGGCGGCTCGTCCCGTTCCAGCGTCCGCAGTTGCGCCTCCAACTCGGCGGCCAGCGCCCGCCGCTCCTCCTCGGCGACCCCCTCGCCGCGCAACGCCTCCGCCCGCTCCTCCAGGTACGCCCGCAGCCCGTCACGCACCTCCGCCTCCGACCGATCCTCCAATGCCCGCTCCACGGCTTGAGTGTCGAGCCTCGGGTCGGAGGCGAAGGCATTGAAGCCATCGAAGACGAAGAGGCCCAGACCCATGCCGATGCCGAGCATGACGGTGAAGATCGATTTGAGAGGGTGAGCGGTGATCCAGTCCACTTCGGTCCGGTCCGGCGACCCGGAGATGCTAGGCGGTCGGTGGTCGGATTCCGCTCAGCCTGGAGCCTGCCCTGTCCGCATCACGGTGCCGGTGAACAGACCCACGACTCTGCCATCCCCGCGGGTGACGGTGATCCGGTGGGTGCCCAGGACTCGCCCACCGACGGCCGGTTCGGCGACGGCTCGCAGCACGTCGCCCATCGCCGAGCCGCCGCTGATCACGAGATGCGCATCCACGGCGACCGCCCGCTGCCCGTACCCGTTCGACGCGAGGCTCAGGGCGCAGTCCGCCAGGGAAAAGACGGCCCCGCCGTGGGTGAGATCCAGGAAGTTGAGGTGATCGGGCCCGATCTCCATCTCCAGCACGACCCCGGCGGCGGAGACCTCGACGAGTCGGATGCCCAGGTGGCCGGCGTATCGATCGGCCGCGAGCAGTTCTTCGATCCGTTCCGCCGTCACGACGACGACGGTACCCGAGGCGGCCGGTAGCCTGGAGTCCATGCGCCCCTCGATCCTGTGCCTGTTCGTCGCGCTCGCAGCCTGTGGGGGCCAGGCGGTCACGACCACGACGGCCACCACCAACCCCACGACCACCGCGCCGCTCGGGTTCGATCCGTCGGACATGGTGCTGTTCAGCTCGGCCGACTACGGATTCGCCATCGCCCATCCAGCGGACTGGCTCGTGACGGAGGTGACAGCAGAGAACCTGGTCGGGTTCACCGCCCCCGAGTCCACCGGCGCCCTCACCCCCAACTTCAATGTCACGGTGAGCGATCTGGGAGCCGACTTTCCTGCGCTCGCCTACTACGAGGGCGAGATCGAGCGACTCGAGGCCACCCTCGACAACGCCGAGATCCTGGAGGTGGCGAACGTGAACGTCGATGGCGTCATGGGACGCGGATTCACCCTCGTCACCCGTCAATCCGGCCTCGACATCGGGATCTCTCGCATCATCGTCGTGAAGGAAGGTCGCGCCTTCGAACTGTCGTTCTTCGCCGAAGCGCGGGAGTTGGAGCGTCTCGCCCCGATGGTGTCGGCGATCTTCCAGAGTCTCAGGTTCGTCGACTGACCAATTTGACTCAACGTATATTGAGTCAATATTCTTAGAGCAGATGCCGGAGGCACTCGCCGCTCGCGCCACGGGGTTTGCCGCTCTCGGCGACCCGCACCGACTGCGGATCGTCGACGCGCTCAGATTCACCGACCTCACCCCGGGGGAACTGGCGAAGCTGACCGGGCTCACGACCAACCTCCTCGCCCACCATCTCGGAATCCTCGCCCGCACCGGACTCGTGAGCCGCTCCCGATCGGAGGGTGACGCCCGCCGACGCTATGTGACCCTGGTCGCCGACCGGCTCGCCGGACTGCTGGCGGCTCCGCCGATCTTGATCGACGGCATCGCCTTCGTGTGCACCCACAACTCGGCCCGCTCCCAGTTCGCCGCCTCCCGCTGGGAGCAATTGACCGGGACACCGGCCGCGAGTGCCGGCACCCGCCCTGCGGCCGCCGTCCACCCGGGAGCGGTGACCGCCGCGGCCGCCTACGGCCTCGACCTG
>CAZCRP010000154.1:0-6992 GCA_964501055.1 uncultured Acidimicrobiaceae bacterium | reverse complement strand
GTCAGACGGCTCACGGACAGCGAAGGGTCCAACGGGTTCGCCGACTGGTCGCCCGCTGCTGGTTACTAGAAAAATCTTGCCTGAATCATTCTTCAGAGAAAACTGATGAGAGCGGCCCAGCTGGCTGCGGGTCGGCGATCATGGGTTCGAGCGCTGGCCCGGCCCCACATGATCGGGGAACCGCGACGTCGCGGCGATTCACACCGTGGCTCGCAACAGCGTGTCGGTAGAGTGGCGGTTCGCTCCGAAACTGGTTCAGCGTTGGAGATTCTGGGCGTCGACATCGGTGGTTCGGCCATCAAAGCGGCACCGGTCGACATCTCGACGGGGATCCTCACCGCCGCCCGAGCGCGCACCCCGACGCCCGCGGAATCCACTCCTGCGGCCGTCATGGAGATCCTCCGCCAAACGATCGAAGGCTTTTCGTGGACGGGTCCTATCGGTTGCGCCTTCCCCGGCCCGGTCGTCGACGGCATCGTCCGCACCGCCGTCAACCTGCACCCCTCGTGGGTGGGACTCGACGGCGTTGAGGCGACGAGGTCGGCGCTCGGCAGGGACGTCGCGTTCGTCAACGATGCTGACGCGGCCGGGATCGCCGAGGTTCGGCTCGGCGCGGCGAGGGAACGCACCGACACCGTCGTGGTGCTCACCTTTGGCACCGGCATCGGGAGCGCGCTCTTCATTGGCGGGACATTGGTGCCAAACACCGAGTTGGGGGAGGTGCCTCTCGGGGGAGAGACCGCCGAAACGTACGCCTCGGCACGGACCCGTGCGCAACTCGAGCTCACATACGACATCTGGGCTGCCCGGGTATCGGAGGTGCTAGGGGTGTATGAGGATTTCCTCTATCCAGGGTTGTTCGTGATCGGTGGCGGGATCTCGTCAGACTGGAACCTGTTCTCGCCTTATCTCTCCTGCCGAACGCCAGTGGTCCCCGCCCGGTTCGCGGAGGACGCAGGCATCGTTGGAGCTGCGCTGTGCGCAGGGGATCATGTCACTGAGTGAACCGGCGTCTCCGACGCGGGTTTGTCGAGCAGTCCAACCGATCGACAGTCCTCGGCGAGTTCCTCGAGGAGATCGAACCGGTTGATCCCGACAAAGCCTTGCACGATTACTCTCGCCACACCGAGTTCGGCGTATTGGGCGAAGAGCTCGCGGCGTTCAGCCCCGGCGGCAGCGGCGGCGGCCGGCCCCCAAAGGTGCACCGATACTGCCAACGAGGTGGGATCGCGGTCGGACTCCTCGCAGCGGGAAGCGATCACGGGCATCGCGCCGGCAACCTGATCCGGTGTGAGCGCGTCGAGGTTCAGTTCGTCGGCGTACCTGGCTGCAAGGCGCCACGTCACCTTCGGGCCGTTGCCACCCACCACTAAGGGGATGGATTGGCCCCGGAGCGACTTGGGCTCGTGGATGGCCTCGACCACGTGGGCGTGCTTCCCCACGAAGGAGGCCCGACCCGGGGACATCATGCGAGTGATGATCTCCAGATGATCTGCCAGGATCTCCAACCGGGTGCTGGCGTCCGGGAAGCCGTAGCCATACGCCACCCACTCGTCCTCCTTCCAGCCGGCTCCAATGCCGAGGATCGCCCGGCCGCCGCTGACGACGTCGATCGTCGAGATTGCCTTGGCGGTGAGCGCGGCGTTTCGGTAGGCGGCTGCAAGAACCAGGTGCCCGAGGGAGGCTCGGGACGTGAGGGCGGCAATGGCAGCCAGCTCTGCCATGGGCTCGAACACGATTGCCTCCTCGGGTGGCGGGTCGACCTGGAAGTGGTCATAGAGCCACAGCGAGTCGAATCCCGCCTCATCCCCAAAACGGGCGATCTGAATCGTCTTTTCCCACGCGGCGGCGGGGTCGAGCCCGAGGTACTCCCGGTCACATCCCTGCGGAAGGGTCAATCCGGCTCGCATCGTCAATCCCCTTTCAGTCGTAGCGTCGTTCGATCGCCCGTCGTGCCACCTCCGCGACGTGAGGTGAGATCGGGCCGGCGTCCGCGACTGTGAACCACAGATCAGCCTGGCGCACGAAGCGGGGGAGCGTCACGAGAGCCTCGGTCACCTCGTCCCAGCCGACGCCCATCGCTTCGGGACGGATGTCGACTCCGACCCGGTGGAGGACGTCGAGCATCGCCTCGGCGTCGTTGTCCTGGAGGAGCGAGCCGAGGTAGACGCCGAGACCCACCGGCTGGCCATGGATGAAGCTCAGTCCCGTCAGTCGCTCGAGGTTGTAGAAGAAGAAGTGTTCTACCCCCTCGATATGGCGGGGATTCCAACCGGAGTCGTGGAAGGTCGATCCACCCCAGCGGTGGGCCTCCATGAGCACCCTGATGCCGGTCTCGTTGACGGAATGGATATCGTCGAGATGGTCGAGCACAACACTCAGACGTTGCCGAGCTGCTTGCACCATCGCCGCGTCGTAGGGCCACTCCGCCTCGCAGCGCCCGGCGTCGCGAGCGATCTCCCAATCCCGGTGCGCCGTGTGATAACAGAGGATGTCGCCAATCCCGCTCCGGTTGAGCGCGGATGGGGCCGCCTGGACGACGTCGAAGTCGACGTAGATCGCTTCGGGGATCGCCCATCCCACGTAGCGCACAACACCGTCGACGCGGATGCCCGCCCGATGGCCGAACGGTGCGTTGACCGTCATCGCAGTCGGGACCTGGAAGAGGGGGAGGCGTCTCCGCCAGGCGAAGTACTTCGCCACGTCTACTGCTCTTCCGCCACCGATCCCGATCACCGCCTCGATCTGTGGGAGATCGACCGCGACTTCGTCGAGCCTCGCCCGCTCCAATGTCTCCACCAGGTGCAACGCCCCGAGGCCGCCCGCCACCCGATCCTCGAGGGCCGGCCAGAGGTCGGACATGGTCACGACCAGATAAGGACGGTGCACGAAGTTGGCCAGCTCATCGATCAGCCCGCGGCCGTAGACGGTGGGGAAGCCGCTCACCGCGTCTCCGTCACCTTGTGCAGGCCAGGCGGGGCATCAGGATTTGCTCCCCGCAGTCGTGCTGCCTGCTCGGCGAGGATCAGCCCGGGAATCACCAACAGCATGGGCGAGACCCGGTCGGGGAGCGGTTCGGGCAGGACGACATCGGCGTCGGCGCCGGTCCCGACGATCCACACACGTCCGAGCCTTCGACGAAGGCGGTCGATCACATCCTGGACTGCGCCAGCAGCAGCGCCGTCGGCTCGCAAGACGATGACCGGCGACCCGCGCTCGATCAACGCCGCCGGCCCGTGCTCGAAGTCGGCCGCGGAGTAGCCGTTCGCGCACAGACCACAGGTTTCTGTGAGCTTGAGCGCCACCTCGTACGCCGTTGCCAGGTTGAAGCCTCTTCCGAGCACCAGTACCCCGTCGGCTGCGGCGACGGCAGTGAGAAGTCCGCAAGTGGCGAGGTCGGCGGCCGACAAGAACCCGGCGATCGACCGGGGGACGGCGTCGAGTTCGGAAACGAGGGTGGCGTCACCGGCGAGCTCGGCTACAAGAGCACCGATCGCCGCCAACTCCGCCACGTAGGACTTCGTGGCCGGGACCGACTTCTCCTCCCCGGCGCCACAGTCGAGGACAGTTTGGGCAGCCATGGCAAGCGGTGAATTTGTGTCGTTGGTGACGGCGAGCGTGACCGCGCCCGCGCTTCGAGCCTCCTCGAGGACTGCCACCAGATCAGGACTCCTTCCCGATTGGGAGACCCCGACCACCAAGGCGTCGGACCAGTCGACCGCCGCTCCGTACACCGTCGTCACCGACGGCGCCGCCAGCGATCCCGGGATACCGAGCTCTGTCTCGAACAAATAGCGGGCGTATGTGGCTGCGTGATCGGAGCTGCCCCGGCCGACGAACACCGCACGCCTGAATTGGCCACGCACCTGATTCGCCAGGGTCTTGATCTCGTCGCGACCATCGACGAGCAATCCAGTCAGGACCGCCGGGATTTCGGCGATCTCCTCTGCCATCGCAGACATGTGACTCCCATCGGACGTGGGTCGGGGTGGGGGACGGCCGGAGGAAACCACCGTCCCCCACCCATGGTGGGGTGAGCTCAGAAGCCCTTGCCGACCCACTCCTCGGCATTGGTCTGATCGATCTGATTGGTGTCGAGGACCCACACCGGATCGATGGTTTCGCCTGCGAGCAGCCGCGCGGCGGACTCGCATGCCTCTTTGCCTGCGTTGTCGTAGGTGAACGTCGCGGCGAGGTCACCTGCGGCGATAGCCTCGATGGCTTCGTTCTGGCCGTCGATTCCCACGATGTGGGCCTCACCGTCCCGACCCGCCTGCTGCATGGCTTGCAGAGCTCCCAGCGCCATCTCGTCGTTGTGGGTGTAGACGACATCGAATTCTCCGGGCCCGAAACGCTGCAGCATGTCGTTCATGAACTCGAGCGCCGGTTCCCTTCGGTATTCGCCGGTCTGGCTGGCGATGATCTCGACGTCAGGGTGGTTGGCTTCGAGATACGCCACGAAGTCGTCATGGCGGTCGGTTGTGGCCGACGCTCCGAGAACGCCTTGGATCTCGATCACCGTGCCGCCATTGCCCTCGAGCAGGGTCTCTGCGACATATGCCGCTGCCGCGCGGCCGATCAGCTTGTTGTCGGCGCCGATGTGCTGGGTGACCTCGATGTCGACACTTCGGTCGAGGGTTATCACGGGAATGCCCGCGTCGAGGGCGGCCTGGGCGGACGGTGTCAACGCCTCCGCCGTGAGTGGCGTCAGCAACAACACGTCCACCCCGCGAGCGATGAGGTCGTCGACATCCGCCGCTTGCTTGGCCGCGTCGCCCTGACCGTCGGTGACGACCACTTCTGCACCGGGAATGAGTGCCGAGCAGTTGTCGATCACGTTGTTAGTCTGGTTGATGCGCCAGACGTCGCCGTTGTTGGCTTGTGAGAACCCAATGACCACCGCCTCGTCCGGAGCGCCACCACCGTCGCCTCCGGCCGCGGTGGTTGGCGCACTTGTCGTATCGCTGCCTGCCGCCGTCGTGGTGGTTGACCCGTCACTGCTGCACGCAGCCACGACGATTGCCATGAGTGCCACCAGCACCATCCATCTCGTAGGTCTCCGCAAGATCCCTTCTCCTTTGTTGCGTTCTCGGCCGGCCATCCGACCCTTGCCCGTGCAGCCCGGCGATCCCGCCCGCCGCGAAGTCACGTTCCCCGCCGTTTCTCAGTGCGCCCCTCGACGAGCACTGCGGCGAGGATGATGAGACCCTTGACGATCTGTTGGGAGAACGGCGAGACACCGAGGAGGTTGAGGAGATTCGCCATTACGGCGATGATCCCGGCTCCCACCAGCGTTCCCCCCACCCCGCCGATGCCTCCAAAGAGACTGGTCCCGCCGATCACGACGATCGCGATCGCGTCGAGTTCCATCCCCGTTCCCTGCGAAGGCTCCCCTGCGGTGAGTCGTGAGACGATGATCAGCGCGGAGATCGCCGCACACACGCCTGAAATTGTGTACGCGGCAAAGAGAGTGCGACGGGTACCGAGACCGGAACGGCGGGCGGCCCCCAGGTTTCCTCCAACCGCGTAGACGTGCCAGCCGAACGGAGTCGCCCGGAGCACGAATGCGGAGACGGCTGTGACGAACAGAAGGATCCACACCGGGACCGGGAGACCGAGGAGGGTGCCCGTTCCGATCCAGGCGACGTCGCCGGCGACCGGGCGGATCGAGATCGGCTGGCCGTTCGAATACGTCATCGTCACGCCACGAACGATGACGAGCATCGCGAGCGTCATGATGAAGGGCTGCACGCCGCCCACCGTGATCCCCAGCCCGTTGATCGCACCCACGAGGGCGCCCGCCATGAGCGCCAGCAGGCAGGCCAACGGCCACGAAAGACCGGAGGAGAGCAACGCAGCGGCCGCAATGGCAGCGAATCCGACGGTGGAGCCCACCGACAAGTCGATTCCGGCGGTGAGGATGACATAGGTCATACCGATGCCGACGATGCCGACGATCGCCATCTGCCGTGCGACGTTGAGGAGGTTTCCGGTCGTGAAGAAGTGCGGGGACAGCAACGAGCCCACCAGCATCAGCAAGAGCAGTGCCACCACCATGCCCGAACTGCGCAGACGGCTACGCACCGCAGCGTTGGCCGGCATGAGCAGGCGGCGAACCAGCACCGAGATGCGTTCATGTCCCTCGGTGAGCTGATCCGTCACGCTCATCGAATCGTCCAGCCGCCGTCGACCACGAGCGTGGTCCCGGTCACGAGCGAAGAGGCGGGTGAGGCCAGGTATACGACCGCGCCGGTGACGTCGGCCGGTTCGCCGATGCGATGGAGGGCGGCAATGCGCTCTTCGACGTCGATCCGGAACGCGTCGTCCGCCAGCGCCGCCGCCGTTCCGGGAGTTCGGATGAATGTCGGTGCGACGGCGTTGACATTGACGCCGTGGACGCCCCACTCGACGGCGAGGCAACGTGTGAGATGGGCTACAGCCGCCTTCGATGCGCAGTAGATCGCCTCGGTAGGGAGCGCCACCAGACCCGCCTGGGAGCTGAGGTTGACGATGCGCCCATAGGCCTGGTCGATCATGATCCGTGCGGCCGCCTGGGAGGCGAAGAAGAGTCCTCTGACATTCACGTCGAAGGTGAGGTCGAAGTCCTCCTCAGTGACGTGTTCGGCTGGATTCTCCGGTCCGAGCCCGGCGTTGTTGACGAGGATGTCAAGCCTTCCGAACTCGGTGGCCACCCGTCCGACGGCTGCCCTGACCTGAGCGAGGTCGGTGACGTCCATCGCCACCTCGATCGCCCGACGACCCATCCCCTGGACTACCGCAGCGAGTTCCTCGCCGCTGCCGGGACGACGGACTGCCACCGCGATGTCGGCGCCTGCATCTGCGAGGGCGAGGGCGATCTCCATACCGAGTCCGCGCGCCGCCCCGGTGACGAGCGCCACTTGACCCTCGATGTCGAACCGTGGGAAACGTCTCGCCGCCCCGGTCATCCTGCTCGCTCTCCTGTCGCCCGGTCGCCCTGTGGCACCTCAACG
>CAZCRP010000153.1:0-7044 GCA_964501055.1 uncultured Acidimicrobiaceae bacterium | reverse complement strand
GACCCCCCGCGGCGAAATAGGGCTGCGGGGGGTCTCGATCGTCTCGTCCCGGGCACGGGGGGATCGCCGCAGGTCCCCGAAGATCGAACGTCCCTCCTCGCGAGCCTGGCGGGAGGCGGAGACCGGCACCTCCCACAAGGCGGGCAGTCCCTCGAGTGCCGCTTCGATGCGCGCGTTGAGCTCTTGGATCTCGCGTTCGGACATGCGTCCGGATCGTAGGTAGCGTGTGCCCCGTCAAGAGTCCAGACGCGAAGCGCTGTAGCGCGCACCGCAACCGGCCGACAAGAAGGATGTCGTGTCGGGTAGCAAACGGGGGAACGCAGTGACATCCAGGTCTCGAATCGGAGCTCTCGCGCTGGCGTTGCTCCTCGCCATTCCGGGGGTGGCGTCCGCCCTCGTGGACCCCTATCAGGCCGATGCGCTCGAACTGGTCGCGCACGCCGATCGCGTGCGGGCATACACCACCGGCGTCGACAGCTGGGAGGTGTGGATCTGCGACACCTCCAACGGCGGGCTCGTACTCGATCCCCAGGCCGTCAGCTCGTTCCTGAACGCCCAGTTGCAGCCCTACTTCGCGTGGCTGTCGGACGGCAGGTACAGCCCGGCCTTCCAGGCGGGGGGCACGGTGACAGCCGGTCCCACCGGGTGGCCGGACGATCCGTTCGACACCCAGTCCGAATGTCGCTCGAAGGTGGCCGCCGCCACCACCGGCTCCGCGGCGGGTGCGCTGATCGTCGTCGACGTTCCCTATGGCGGCGGGTTCGCCACCCCCGGCGTGTGGTGTGAGACCGCGGCGACCTGTCCCAACCGCTATCCCCAGAACGGTCGGTGGGCGGTCGTCGGCGGTTCCACCGTCACCTCGGTCGGCGGCCTGCCGGCGGCGTTGCGCACCGTCGCCCATGAGATCGGCCACGCGTTGCATCTCCCCCACTCGTTCGGCGGCAACGTGACATTCATGAACGGGATGGTGTACGAGTACGACAACGCCATGGATGTCATGAGCGGTGGGGACGGCGACCAGATCGACGTCGGCACCATCGGTCTCAATCGGTATGCCACCGGTTGGCTCGCATCGTCCAGGACGAGGTTCCATCGCGGGGGGACGTTGACCTATCGGCTCTCGCCGGTCGGGCTCGGCGGTGAGGCCGAGATCCTCATCCTGCCGACGGACGCAGCCAGGGGGGTCTATGACGTGCTGGGAGCGAGGATCCGGACGAACCACGACGGAGGGATCCCCTTCGAGGGGATCGAGGTGTACCGCATCGACCAGACCGGCCCGGCCTGTGGCGGGACGGCGATCCAGACCTGCTGGGGCGTGGAGCGTCGCACGTCGCCGGTTCCCGCTCCCACCGAGCCGTGGACGGGGGGGCATGTGTACGGGGTGGGATCGACCTTCCAGGTACGGGGCGTGTCGATCGAAGTGGTGGCCTTCGACGGCTCGGCCTTCACCCTGGTCGTGAGTGGCAAGTCGGTCGCCGAGCGCTTCGTCGACGACAACGGCAATTTCCACGAAGCCGCGATCGAGGCGATCGCCGCGATCGGTGTGAGCACCGGCTGCAATCAGACGACCGATAGGTATTGCCCGCTGCGAGGGGTGACCAGGGCGGAGATGGCTGCGTTCCTGCTCCGCGCCCTCGGTGACACCGCCGTTCCCACGTCGACCGGGACGTTCTCCGATGTCCCGGCGGGTCAGTGGTACACGCACTACGTCGAGCGACTGCATGAGTTGGGCATCTCGGTCGGCTATGGCGACGGCACGTTCCGTCCGCACGCCGACGTCACCAGGGCCGAAATGGCGGTGTTCTTGACCCGGACCTTCCCCGGGTTGGCGGCCGCGACGCCGACCGGGGTGTTCGCCGACGTCCCGGCGGACGCCTGGTACGCGGGCGCGGCTGAAGGCATCCTGGCAGGCGGGGTCACCACCGGGTGCACCACCGAACCACTCCGCTTCTGTCCGGATGCCAACGTGGCGCGCGACGCGATGGCGTCGTTCCTGGCGAGAACCCTCGGTCTGACCGCCGCCGGGTAATACCGACCGACCGTTCGGTTTGTGCCGGTCCTGGTCCGTTCGGTACGGTTCCGGCCGTGTCGATCCCACTCCGAAGGACCCAGGAGTCGCGGTCATCCGAGACGCGGCTGCGGGTCCTCGACGCCACGGTCGCCTGCCTGATCGAGTTGGGATACGCCGGCACGACGACGGCCGCGGTCCAAGACCGGGCGGGAATCAGTCGCGGGGCGCTGATGCATCACTTCGGGTCGAAGGCGGAGTTGCTCGTCGCCGCCGTTCGGCACCTGGCCGAGCAGCGTGGTGTGAACCTCGTGCAGCAGGCGGCCGCCCTTCCCCCCGGCGCCGACCGCACGGCCCAGGCGATCGAATTGCTCTGGGAGACGTTCACCGGTCCGCTCTTCACTGCCACACTCGAACTGTGGACGGCGTCGCGCACCGACGACGACCTGCGTCCGGCCGTGCTCGAGTTCGAGCGCTCCCTTCGCCGACAGCTCGACCTCGCGATGGGGCATCTCTTCGGTGAGGCAGTGGCGGCCAGCCCGTCCTTCTCCCCGGCCGTTGAGCTCACGCTGCAGTTCATGCGCGGCGCGGCGGTCACGATGATCCTTCGCGAGGACGTGGAGCGGCAGCGACATGTCATCGACCAGTGGACGTCGATCTTCACGCGTCTGGTCGAGGAACGGGCCTGATCCATGCGACGCGATCTCTACGACCCCGAGCACGAGCTCTTCCGGGAGACGGCCGCCGCCTTCCTCCGAACCGAGGTCGCCCCGCACCGGGATCGGTGGGAAGCGGAGGGCATCGTCGACAAGTCGATGTTCCGGAAAGCCGGAGCGCAAGGCCTGCTGGGAATGGCCGTGCCCGAAGACTACGGCGGGGGTGGAACAGACGATTTCCGATTCAACGCGGTGATCGTCGAGGAGATCATGCGGGCCGACGTGATGGGGGCGGGGATGTGCATCACGCTCCACAACGACGTGGCCATGCCCTACTTCCTCCATCTCACCGACGACTCGCAGAAGGAACGCTGGCTGCCGGGGCTGGCGTCGGGCGACCTGATGGCGGCCATCGCCATGACCGAACCGGGGGCAGGGTCCGATCTGGCGGGGATCACGACGACCGCCCTGCGTGACGGGGACCACTACGTCGTCAACGGATCCAAGACCTTCATCACGAACGGGATCAACGCCGACGTCGTCATCACGGCCGTCAAGACAGACGCATCCCAGCGCCACGCCGGCATGAGCCTGGTGGTGATCGAGGAGGGGATGGAGGGCTTCACCCGCGGCCGCAACCTGGACAAGATCGGACTCCATGCCCAGGACACCGCCGAGTTGTTCTTCCAGGACGTGGCGGTCCCCGTCGAGTACCTCCTCGGCGAGGAGGGCCGCGGGTTCTATCACCTGGTGCGGAACCTGCCGCAGGAGCGTCTGTCGCTGGCGATCGGCTCACTCGCCCACGCGCAGCAGGCCTTCGAGTGGACCCTCGACTACGTCTCCGGGCGCCGGGCCTTCGGCACTCCCGTCGGCTCGAACCAGGCGGTGAAGCATCGGTTGGCGGAACTCCGCACCGAACTCGACATCACCCAGGTCTACCTGGACCGCCAGGTGCTGTCGCTGAACGAGGGGTCGCTGACTCCGGAGGACGCCGCGAAAGGCAAGTGGTGGGCCACCGAGCTCGAGAAACGGGTGATCGACTCCTGTCTGCAGTTCTTCGGCGGATGGGGCTACATGGAGGAGTATCCGATCGCCCGCGCATATCGAGATGCCAGGGTGCAGACCATCTACGGCGGCACCACCGAGATCATGAAAGAGATCATCGGTAAGGGCCTCGGGCTCTAGACGGAAGGACGACACATGGATCCGATCAGTTTCGACGGAAGGACGGCGATCGTCACCGGCGCAGGGGGCGGGCTGGGGAAGGCGCACGCGCTGGAACTGGCGAGACGCGGCGCCCGCGTCGTCGTGAACGATCTCGGCGGCTCGGTCGACGGCACGGGGGAGGGCACGAGGGCGGCGGATGTCGTCGTCGACGAGATCGTGGCGGCCGGGGGAGAGGCGGTGGCGAGCTACCACTCGGTCTCCACGCCGGAATCCGGTGCCGCCATCGTCCAGACGGCGGTGGACGCCTTCGGTGGTGTCGACATCGTGATCAACAACGCCGGGATCCTGCGCGACAGGAGCTTCGCGAACATGACGAACGACGAGATCGAGGCGGTTCTCGACGTGCATCTCAAGGGGGCGTTCCATGTGTCCCAGCCGGCGTTCCGGCTCATGAAGGACGCCGGGTATGGACGACTGGTGTTCACGTCCTCGAACGCCGGGATCCTGGGCAACTTCGGGCAGGCGAACTACGGCGCGGCGAAGATGGGCCTCGTCGGTCTCTCCAACGTGCTCGCCATCGAGGGCATGAAGTACGGCATCACGTCGAACGTCATCGCGCCCGTGGCCCGCACCCGTATGACCGAGGATCTGCTGGGACCCTTCGCCGATCTGGTGTCACCCGACCAGGTGACGCCGATGGTGGTCTACCTGAGCTCGGAAGCGAACACCTTCACCCACGAGATCTTCTCGGCCGGTGGTGGCCGGTACGCCCGCTTCTTCGTCGGCCTGAACCAGGGCTGGTTTGCCGGCAAGGGACATGTGCCCTCGGTCGAGGAGCTGGCCACCAACCTGGACGCCGTGCGCGACATCGACGAATACCAGGTGTTGGGGAGCGCCAAGGACGAGTTGACCCTCCTCGGCCAGCTCCTGGGGTCGGACTGATGCCGATCGATCCCGCCAGGGTTCGTGCAGCGACGCTGTCGGAAACGACGCACGGCTGGGACGCCGACGACGTGATCCTCTACCACCTCGGCATCGGGGCGGGCAATCCGCCCACCGAGCCGCGTGAGCTCGAATACACGTACGAGGCTTCCCTGAAGGTGCTTCCCACCTTCGCCACCATTCCGATGTTTCCGTCGATGATGAACGTCCTGCAGCTCGACGGACTCGACGTCAACCCGGCCATGATCCTCCACGGCGAGCAGACGGTGCAGGTGCACGCGACCATCCCGACGGCCGCGACCGTGACGAACACGGCCAGGGTCGCCGACGTGTGGGACAAGGGCAAGGGCGCGCTGGTGGTATTGGAGATCGTTTCCTCCGACCCGTCGGGCGCGGCACTCTTCACGAACCGCGCCTCGATCTTCATCCGCGGCGAGGGTGGCTTTGGGGGCCCATCCGGGCCGGAGCCGGCCGACGGCGCGCCGAGTCGGTCGCCCGACCACATCGTCGAGTCGCCCACGCTTCCCCAACAGGCGCTGTTGTATCGCCTGTCAGGGGACAAGAACCCGTTGCACGCAGATCCGGCGTTCGCGGTGTTCGGCGGGTTCGATCGTCCGATCCTGCACGGACTGTGCTCCTACGGCATCGTGTGCAAGGCAGTTGTGGACGGCGTGCTCGGCGGTGACGTAGCGGCGGTGGCGTCGTTCGGCGCCCGTTTCACGGGAGTCGTGTTCCCCGGCGAGACGATCGTCACCCACATGTGGCGGGAGGACGATCGGTGGATCGTTGAAGCGTCGACCGTCGAGCGCGGGTCGAAGGTGCTCTCGAACGCCGCCATCGGGCTGCGCGTCGATGCTTGATCGAAGACGATGCGGGCCGACAGGTGTGGTGAGAGCCGCATGCTGTGACACGACACCATCGCCACTTCGCCCGCCAGCCCATCGTCAACCGACGTGGGGCTGTCATCGCATACGAGCTCCTGTATCGGTCCGAGCTCGACGCGTTGGCCGCGGACGTGGTGGACGGACCAGCCGCCACGCGGAGCGTGCTCGCCGCGTCCCGCGGCGATGGTTCGCCGCGGTGTCGCGAATTCGTGAACCTGCCACGGGAGATGCTGCTCGACAGAACGATGCTCGGTTTTCCACCCCGTTGGTTCGGAGCCGAGGTCTTGGAAGACGTCGTCGCCGAGCCTGCGGTCATCGCGGCCCTCGATGAGTTGCGTGGGGCGGGATACACCGTGGCGCTCGATGACTTCCGCCCCGACCCTCGTCGCACCGAGCTGCTCGATCACGCCGACATCGTGAAACTCGACGTCCAGGCACTCGCCGGCGACGAGCTCGCCCTCGCCTGTGGGCTTGCCATCGCTCGCGGCCTCGTGTTGCTGGCAGAGAAGGTGGAGACGCTCGCCGAGTTCGAGGCCCTGGAGGGGCTCGGGTTCGAGCTCTTCCAGGGTTACCTCTTCGGTGCCCCGGAGATCGTCTCGCCCCGGGGCCCCGATCCTGGCTGGATGAGATCACGGGAGCGACTCGCCCTGCCGCTTTTCCGACCCTTCGGGGGGTGGGTCGGTCAGCGAGGCGTGGCGGGCCCGGTTAGGCCTTGATGGTCACGGGGTTGCCCA
The DNA here is from genome assembly GCA_964501055.1 of uncultured Acidimicrobiaceae bacterium. Taxonomy (GTDB): domain Bacteria; phylum Actinomycetota; class Acidimicrobiia; order Spongiisociales; family ZC4RG35; genus DATHWB01. Next base: position 653 of record CAZCRP010000153.1, on the reverse strand, counting down.
CCGACAGCAGCTCCGCCAGCTCGAGCATCACGTCGTTGGGCAGCCGGACGCAGCCGAGCGACTGTGCTTCGCCGATCGAGCGCGGGCGGTTCGTCCCATGGATCCCGATGATCCCGTCTCCGCCGTTGAACTCTGTGACGGTGTCCGAGCGGGCCGACAGGCCGAAGGCGTAGGGTCCCCACGGTCCACCCGTGTCACCGATCCGTACTGCGTCCGTGATGAAAAAGGTGCCGCTCGGGGTGGGAGACGAGGGCGAGCCGATGCCGACCTTCGTCTCGAAGATGGGGACGTCGCCGTCGAGGACCTGCAGCACCCGGGTGCCGAGGTCGATGACCACCTGTCGGGTCACCTCGAATCGCTCGGTGTCGATGGCTCGCACCCAACCGGTCGCTCCGTTCGGCCGGCCGGGAAGCATGACCTCGAGCCAGGCGTCACTTCCGCCCAGCACCATCACGACCGTCGGTGTGCCGAGGATCGTGTGGGAATCGAGGACCCGAAACGGCGCCGAATCCCCTGGGGCGTGAAACACGTCGAGCTCCGCCTTTGCCTTGGCGACGGTCCACGAGATGGTCTCGGGGGGAGGAGGTGGCGGCGGCAAGGTCGAGCTCGTCGGGCTCGTCGAGGGCGCGGCCGGCTGCAGGTCGATCGTGGTC
>CAZCRP010000152.1:3215-7072 GCA_964501055.1 uncultured Acidimicrobiaceae bacterium | reverse complement strand
CAACGGCTCTTGCTACAAGTGCCTCAACTGCGGCAACTCCCTCGGCTGCAGCTGACCAAGACGTGGGGGGACTCAGTGGGGGGAGGGTCATCCCGGCCCTCCCCCCACCGAACCATCCGAACCCAGGGTTCGTCGGTACGTATACGTCCCTTTCAGCCCACGGTTGAGTCTCCGACTCCACATCTATCTCGTCGACGACTGGCACGGCGAGCCCACCAACGTGGCGCCCGAGGAGCATGACGAGATCAAGTGGATCACCGCGGGCGAAGCTGCCGATCTCGACCTGGCTCACAGTTCCTACGTGGAGATGGTCCAGCGGGCGTTGGCCTGACCGGGCTCGAGAACGGGAGAGGTCGCGCCACGACGTCGCGCCGTGTTGCAGCGTGTGGTGAGCGGTGCGCACGACAGAGTTGAGTAGCGTTGAAAGTGAGGGTGGCTGCTTCAGAGTCCAACCCGACGCGTGCTGAGACGAGAAGCCCGACCACCTCGACCCGGACGGTCTGACCATCTGCTGATGGCTAGTTCGGTGCCGGCGAGCCCCACATAACGAGGATTCGAGGGACGACCGGATGAGTGGCCGATCGAAGCGTGAACCCGAAGCGTTGCCCCTTGCCACGGCTGCCGCGGGCCACATCCCCTGGCACCAATGAGCGCTCCGCTGTCGTCCGACTCTGCTGGTCACCCACACCTGCCGCACTTCGACCTCGACATCGTGCTGACCCCCGCCGCGCATCGCATGGAGGTCAGCGGAGTCGTGACCCTTCCACCTGAGGCCGCCTCGCGCGACATCGTGAGCTTCCTCCTGCGAGAGGACTTGGGTCGGCCACGGATCCAGGTCACCGCGCCACAGTCTTGCGCCGGCGAGCTGCAGCTACAGGCCAAGGGACTCCATCCCAAGCTCGGCGCGACGCAGCGATGGGAAGGGCGTCTGCCCGACCCATGTCCGCCCGACACTCCGCTTGGGTTGTCGATCGAGTACGCAGGGGGGAGCGAAAGGAAGGGCCGCTGGCTCCACCTCGCCACCGAGGGTTCGTTCAGCTCCTGGTATGTCTCGACATGGCTGCCCACGTTCGGTCATCGCCGCGGTACGGGGAGGTTGCGGTACCTCGTGCCGAAGGCGATGGTCGTCAAGGCCACCGGCCGGTTGGCCTCGCAGGAGGAACGCGGCGACCAGGCTCTCTACACATTCGACTCCGACCTCCCGTCGGTCTTCGACTTCGCAGCGGGGCCCTACACGGTGGTGCGGAACAGCGAAGGGCACAGCGCGGTGAGTCTCTATCTCCTCGAGCCGCTCCCCGGAGCCGAGGACTTCCTGGCGCGGGTGGCGGACATTCTCGCCGTGCTCGAGGACGCGTTCGGTCCGTATCCGTTCGGCGAGGTGGCCGTCGTCGAGGCACCGACCGAACCTGGGAAGCTGGCGGGCTTCGAGGCTCTCGCCAATCAGGGGTTCTTGCTCGCACGAAGCGACTTCTTCCGTTCGAACCGCGATGAGATCTGGTGGGTCGGACACGAAATGACTCACTTCTGGTTCCCCTATGTCGTGGGACAGGCGGAAGGAACCGGCGGCGCCTTCATGCTCGACGAAGCGCTCGCGCACTACGGGGCTCTGCGTTCCGTCGAAGCGCTCTCCGGTGGGCCGGCGGCGGAGCGTTTCCGCCGCGAGGGCGGCCTGGAGGCGATTCGCCTGACAGCGGCCGGTTTCGACATTCGACTCGGGGCCGAACAGACCGCTGAAGGATGGGACCGGGTCGGCTACCAGTTCGCCGACGCCAAAGGCCACCTCGTCTACGACCTGCTGGCCCGCACCATCGGGCGCGACCGGTTCCAGGCGGCCATGCACCGAATCACACGCGAGCACGCGGCCACCGACATTGCCTGGGGAGACTTCCTGAGTTCGATCGAAACCGACGCCGGCCAATCCCTTGAGTGGTTCTACGAGCAGTGGCTGAACAGTCCCGGAGTCCCGATCCTTGCCTTGGACTGGACTCAGACGGACGGAAGGCTGCAGTGCGTGGTGACACAGACCGCTCCCCACTTCCGCCTCGACGTGCCGCTTCAGATCGAGTTCGCCGACGGAACCGCCCTCGTCCACATCGTGCACATCGACGGTGCGGCGAGCGAGGTGGAGATCCGAGCGGACCCGCCCATCCATGCGGTCAGGCTCGATCCGCACTACACCACGCTGCACGCCACCCCTGAACAGTGGGCCGAGGCAGAGGCACGACGGTACGTGACGAGAGGCAGACTGCTGTGGGACGACGATGACCCCGACTCGGCCCTCGCGCTGTTCCAAGACGGGCTGGATCACCTGCCGCGGCCCGACTCGTACGGGATCGAGTTCCTGCTGCGGCTGCACATCGGCTGGATCCATCAGGAGCACGGTCGCCTCGATGAGGCGCTGACCGAGTACGAGGCGGCCCTCACTGAACCCGTGCGGCCCGCCGACTACCTTGCGCGCCTATACCTGAACCTTGCCACCATCGCCCGGGAGCGGGGAGACGAGGAGCGCATGGCGTGGGCGGCGCACAACGTGCTGAAAGCCGAGCGTGCCCTGGGCAAGGAGACGGACAAGACGAGAGAAGCGCGGACGCTGCTCCCCCGCTAGGTGGGCCCAACCCCCGAACCAGCCGAACCCAGGGTTCGTCGGTACGTATACGTCCCTTTCAGCCCGCGGTTCAGCTGACTCGACTCAGCCGCCGACCGTCAAGCTCGACACAGCCCGGCGTCCCGACGCACCGCCGGCGCGCCACTCGCACACGATGGCGTAGTCGCCCGGCCCCAGCGTGTGCCGTCGGCTGGTCGCGTTCTGCATGCTGCGGTCGTGGCGGAGCCCCGCCGGGTTGTTGAGGCTGAAGATCCGAGTCGCGCCCGGGGGATGGCGCAGGGCACCCGCCGCCTCGTAGTGCGCCTCGATGTCTTCGTAGCGGGTAGTCGCTGCGAGGGTGTACACGTCGACAGTCGCGTCGCCGGACACGACGAACTCGTAGTCGCCTGCGATCAGCTCAACCGGCCCGTCGAACTCACACGTGTCGCCGCCGATCACCACCAACTGCGGGTCCGCCGCACACGCGCCCGCCAGCACCACTGCGAGCGATGCCGCGATCACGCGCCTCATCGACAATGCCGCCTCCGAGTCAACGACCCTCTCAATCTATCGGCTGGACGCTCCGCGCCGTCGCTGCTCCGACGCGAACTCTCGTCCTGTGCTGGAGCGGCGCGACGTAGCATGTGGTCGAGGAGCCAGCTGTGCGACCCAAGGCCAGTTTCATGCGGGAGATGCGCGACCTGGAACCGGCCTACCTCGAATCCGGGGACCCAATGGTCCAGTCGGGGTTCTCCGGTGGTCGCGACCGATGGTGTGCAGAGCGATCGCCGATCGTTGAAGCCATCCACCGAGACGGCGACTTCCTGGACGTCGGCTGTGCCAACGGACTCCTGGCGCAAGACGTCCGGGAGTGGGCTGCCGCCCGGGGCCATCGGCTCGTCCCGCACGGCATCGACCTCGGTGAGGAACTGATCGATCTCGCCCGAGCCCGCCATCCCGACTACGCCGACAACTTCCAGGCGGCCGATGCATGGACTTGGCAGCCCCGGCGTCAATGGACGTACGTGTATTCGATCACCCATCTGGCCCCCGATGACCTCATGGCGAACTGGATCGACCGCTTGTGGACGTGGGTTGCCCCGAGCGGCCGGCTCATCCTCGGGTCCTACGGCAGCCGATCGAGGCGAACTTCTCCCGCCGACGTCGACTCCGTCCTGATCCGATGCGGCTTCGAGGTCGTTGGATCCTCCACCGGTGGTGAAGGTCCGATCACTCGGTTCGGGTGGACGGACAAGCCGCCTTGGTGATCCGC
>CAZCRP010000152.1:0-3115 GCA_964501055.1 uncultured Acidimicrobiaceae bacterium | reverse complement strand
CGCGGGATCAGCCGTCCACAGGTGGGCTCACCAACCACAGGTACTGGCCGATCTCGGTGAATCCCATCGCGGCGTAGACCGGCTTGCCCATCGCCGACGACTGCAACACCGCGAGGTCGCAGCCTCGCCGAACGCCCTCCGCGACGGCGGCCCAGGTCATCGCCGCCCCGTAGCCGCGCCGACGATGCTCGGAAGGAGTGGCCACGCTGTACACGCCCGCAGTCCGACCACTGACACTCACCAGCGCCGTCGAGACCGGTTCGCCGCCCACCGACCCGACCAGGATGCCGACGTGCTCGTCCTGCAAGAGGGCGGCGGTGACGAAGCGATGCATGATCTCGATCGGCATCTCGAACCCACGGGCCGCCACATCGCAGTGCACTTCGATCCCGGCTTCGTCGCTCACCAACGTCACTTCGAGGGGAGGCGGGATCGGAGGGATGAGGGGAATCGGGTCGAGGACCATGACCGGGGGTCCTGGCGCGTCACGCAGGCCGGCGCGCCGACCGGCAGCGAGCAGCTCATCGTCGAGACCAGCGCGCACCCACAGCTGCCAAGGCACCCCTTGCTCGGCCATGAATGCGACCGCAGACCGAATCGTCGCCTCCGCATCGTCGACCGGTGCAGTCAGGAACGCACCGTTGAAGAACTCCATCGGGATCCCCGTGGCCACGAGGTGCAATGGCCCGACCTCGGTGATCGCCCCGCCGGCGCTGCGTCCCATGCCCACCCAGGCGGCAGCGAGGTTCACGTCGGCCAGCTGTCCCAACGTGTCGGTCACGACGATCCTCCTCGGGTCACAGCCCCGAAGCTACATCTGCCGGTCGCAGGCCGCGCCGGGACGCGTCACTCCTGTTCTCGGTCACGTCCGGCACCGAGAACGGGGATACTCGACGCGTGAGTGGCAACGAACCCCGCTGGTGGACCTTCCGGCGGGCTCACAACCTGTCGGCTTCGGTATACACCTGCCCGCTGTGCGAGGGCGCGGTACCCGCCCTCACCGAGCACATACTGCTGATGCCGGAGGGCGATGCCTCCCGGCGCCGTCACGCCCACACCGACTGCGCCACAACCGCCCGCCGCGCCGGTGAACTGCCCGACTTCGACGAGTGGCGAGCGACGCAGCCGCGGCGCCCGTCCCGGTGGGAGAGGGTGGTCACCCGCCTTCGCCGGCGCTCGAAGCGGTGAGTTCCCAACCCGAACTGCACAGTTTCCACGAGGGCACTCCGCCGCCGGCATGTGACCTCCAGCCCTGCCCGGTACCGGGCGGCACTCGGGACAATGTGAAGGACCGAGAGAAGGGAAACAGCCATGCGCAGGACGATCACGATCGCGGCTGTCATGTCGATCATCGTCGCCGCCTGCGGCGGAGATCCCGGCGCCGACACGACGACGACGGCCGCTCCGACGACGGTCGCAGAGACCACGACGACTCAGCCAGGCACCACCTCGACGACGGAGGCGACCACCACCACGACGACCACGCCTGCCGAGATGGGCGTGGTGATCTACCTGTTCGTCGCCGACGTCGGCGACGAGGGTTCCGGTCCGTATTTGGTGCCCGTGTACCGCACCGTCCCCGAGACGGAAGGGGTGGCTCGGGCGGCACTGACCGAGCTCATCGCCGGCCCCACCCCCGACGAGACTGCGGGGTTGCCCGCCCTCTCGTCGGCCGTTCCCGCCGACACCCGGCTGCTGGGAGTCGACATCGAGGGAGGCGTGGCGGTGGTCGACCTGAGCTCGGAGTTCGAGGCGGGAGGCGGCTCTGCCGCCATGTTCGGTCGGCTGGCCCAGGTCGTATTCACCCTCACCCGCTTCCCGACCGTCGACGCGGTCGTGTTCCGCCTCGAGGGAGAGCCGGTCGAGGTGTTCTCCTCGGAGGGGATCGTCCTGGACGGGCCCCAGACAAGAGACGCCTACTTCGATCAACTGCCGGCGATCTTCGTCGATTCGCCCGCCTGGGGCGAGCCCGTCGAGAGCCCGGTCGAGGTGCGGGGCCTCTCCAACGTCTTCGAAGCGACCTCACAGGTCATGCTCACCGACGACGACGGGTTGGCCCTCTTCGAAGAGCCCGTGACTGCCACCTGTGGCACCGGTTGCTGGGGCGAGTGGGAAGTGTCGATCCCCTACGAGCTCGACCGTGACCAGTTCGGCGCGCTCATCGTCTGGAACTTCTCCGCGCGGGACGGCAGCCGCGAGAACATCCGCGAGTATCCGATCTTCCTTCGCTGACCCACCGACTACGGCGGGGAGTTCGTCGGATCCGCTCGTGCGGTCGGTCACACCGGATGAGCGCGACCTGGTCTCGGCGGCGGCCTCACTGCTGGGCGTGGCAAATCTCCTGTACGGCCGCACCGTCCGGTAGGCATACATCACTGCTCCCCGTGTGCGGTGTCGCCGGTTCGGCGACACCGCCGCGCACGTATGCGGCGCTGCTCCAGCAAGGATCAAACGTCCTCACCACAGCCACGCTCCAAATACATATTGACAACTGTCGATGTATTGATCTACGTTGATACATCGACAGTCATCTATGTATCGAGGAGGCAGGACGATGTGGGAACAGACGTTGGAGACCCTTCGGTTCGTCACCGACAGCGCAGCCGCCGTCGCGCCCTGGTTCATCCTGAGCATCACTCTCGGTGTGATCGTGCGCTCGCTGCGGTTGGCGGACGGACTCGGTGCGGCGCTCAACCGGCGGGCGATCCCCGCGATCCTCGCCGCGGTCGCCATCGGCGCCTTCTCCCCCTTCTGTTCGTGCACGGTCGTTCCCGTAGTCGCCGGTCTGCTCACTGCCGGGGTCCCGCTCGCCCCGGTGATGGCCTTCTGGATTGCCTCCCCCACCATGGACCCGGAGATCTTCACGTTCACCGTCTCGATGCTCGGATGGGAACTGGCGGTCGTCCGCCTCGTCGCGACGCTCGTCCTCAGCGCCGCCGCCGGCTTCGGAGTCCATCTGCTCGTTCGGCGTGGCCGGCTCACGATGCCGCTCCGCCGTCCGTTCGAACCTGCGTGCGGCACCGAGGAAGGCTCGTGCGCCGTGGCGTCCGCCACACCCGGGGGTACCGGGCTGGCGACCAGGGAAAGGACCACGGCCGCCGCGGTCGCCCGCCGG
>CAZCRP010000151.1:0-7075 GCA_964501055.1 uncultured Acidimicrobiaceae bacterium | reverse complement strand
GCGCATCCCTGGCCGCGATGGCGGTGGCCCGACCCGGTAGGAACGCCGTGGTGGCGGCGGACGCGAGGGCCACCGCCAGCCACGTGACGGGATCGGCCCATGTGCCGACGATGGCGAAGCTCGCGAGGACACCGACGAACACCCCGGCCACCACCCAGGGACGACGCGCGAAGCGAGCCATCAATCCCTCCGGCGCCAACACGACCAGCAACACGAGCGAGACCCCGAGAATGATCAGGCTCCAACCTTCGAGATGGGCAGCCGCCAGCCGGTTCTGCAGCGTGACGATGAAGAGCGCGCCCACCATCGGCCCTCCCCAGTGACGCCGGCCCCCGAGCACGCTCATGACGATGACGAACAGCGGCACTCGGAGGTTGAAGGTCCCCTCCACCGTGACGAACCCGATCTGGAGCGCGCTGACCGCTCCCGACAGCCCGGCGATCAGCCCGTTGGCGCCGATGGCGATCATCTTGTGCCGGAAGGTGGGTACCCCGAGTCCCTCCGCCACGTCCTCCGCGTCGTGAATGGCAAACAGCGCCCAGCCGTAGCGGGTGCGGCCCATCACGTAGGCGACCGTCAGGGCGAAGAGCGCGACCACACCACCGAGCAAGAAGATGAAGTCCTGGAACGAGTCGACGAATTCCGGGTACCGCGGCACTGGCACGATCACCCCCTGGCCACCATCGATGCGATTGCTGATGCGAGCGGCCGCGCCCAGGATGAACGGAATGGCGAGGGTGAGAAGGGCGAAGATCTCGCCCCGCAACGAGCGGAGCCGGAAGGCGATGGTGCCGACGGCGAGGGCCAGAACCAGGCCGAACACCCCGCCGAGGACCACGACGAGGAGCCAGGGTTGCCCGTGCCGGCCGAAGAGCACCGCCATGGTGTAGACGCCCACCCCGTAGAAGGCCCCCTGACCGAAGCTGAAATAGCCGCTGAATCCGGAGAGGATGTTCCAACTGGTGGCCTGCGCGGTCCAGAAGAGCACGCTGTAGAGGAACACCATGTAGAAGAGCGGGAACCCGAAGAACCCGCGCAGCACCGGGAGCAGAAAGATCGAGACGGCGATGGCGAGGAGGGGAACCCAGCCCAGCTCTTTCCTCAATGGCTCGCCGCCTTCCTCCGGAACAGGCCCGTGGGACGGAACACGAGCGCCAGCACCACCAAGGAGAACACCACCAACGGAGAGGTGGCAGGGGTCCAGACGATCGCCACCAACCCCGACACCGCACCGACGAGGAGCCCGGCGTACAGCGTTCCGGCCACGTTGCCGATCCCGCCGAGTATCACGATCGCGAAGACGAGACCCACCCATTCGAAAGCCGAGTCGGGGGTGAGCGTGCCGCGCAGGGCGAACAGCATCCCGGCGATGGCGGCGCTGGCCCCCGACGCTCCCGCCAGCACCAGGCCGAAGCGTCGGTGATCGATCCCGAAGGCGGCCGCGATCTGGCGGTCCTGGCCGAATGCCTGGAGGGCACGTCCGGCATACGTTCGGTTCAACACCACGCTCGTGACCACCACCAGCGCGGCCCCGAACCCTGCTGCCAGCACGGTGGGAAGGGGGAAGATCAACGCTCCCAGCCGCAGGGACTGGGTGGCGTACGGGTTGACTTCGGCACCCATCCGCTGAAAGTCGGCGGTCCAGACGTTGTGCACCAGCTGGACGATGATGATCAGTACCCCGTAGCTGATCAGCAACGAGCTCAACTCAGAGACGTTGAACCGCTCGAACCCGTAGTGGATCAGCGCGCCGATCACGAACAGCACCGGGGCGGTGACGACGAGGGTGGCGATCGCGCCCAGGGAGGTGGTCGTCGCCAGATGGAAGGTGAGATAGGAGCCGAGGAGGATCAGACCGAAGTGAGCCAGGTTGATGATGCGCAGAAAGCCCCAGGTGAGGGAGAGGCCAAGCGCCATCAGGGCGAACAGGCTCCCGCCGAGCGCTCCGGAGAGACCGGCCTGGAGGATGCTCACCTGTCCCTCCCCTCGGTTGGCGTCATCGTCAGGTGATACGAGTCGAGCCGCCCGTAGGGTGACGGGCGGCCCGGCTCGATGTTGCGGTCCAGTCTGTCAGTCGGAGGGTCCCCGCAGCTCCGCTGCGGCGCGGTCGGGCGGCCACACCACCACCCAGTCACCATCCTGCACCTGCTTGAGGACCTGGATGGCCGGCCAGAAGTTGTTGAACTCCGGATCGAATTCGACCCGGCCGGCGAAGGTCAGATCGGCTCCGTTGGCGTGCAGGTAGTCGCATATCGCGCTGTGATCGAGGGATCCTGCGCCCTCGACCCCCTGCACGAGGATCTCCCACGCGTTCCAGGAGGCGGCAGCTTGAGTCTCGAACGCGGTGTACGGGACTCCTGCCGCGGCGGCTCGCGCGGAGAACTCCTCGACGATCTCACGAACTTCGTCCCCCATCTCGGCCAGGATCGGCTCGTTGGGCTCGAAGATGGACACTGACAGGATCGGGATGTCGTTGGCCGCGGCCGCCGCGAGGAGCGGCCCGGGAGCCGGGAACAACGCGAACATCATCGGCGGGCGGTACCCATCGAGCGCCAACATCGCGTCGATGAGGCCGTTGGCGTCCACCCCGAGCCCGTTGAGCATGACGAGGTCGGGATCGGCCGCGCGCAGCTGCGTGGCGATGGCGTCCCATTCGGTGTTTCCCGGCGGATAGGGAATGTCGGCCACCACCGTGTACCCGCGTTCGGGGAGGATCGTCAGGGCGGCAGGCTCATCCACGTCGGGACGCCCATATGAGACGAAGGCCACCGAGCCGGACTGGTTGGTGACGACGGCCACCGTCTCGACTGCGCCCCCGAGGCTGTCCATCGCGTCGGCGAGCTGGTTGGGGATGAACACGTTTGGATCCCAGCCGATCGACCACGCGGGGAACTGGCACTCATAGTTCAACGTCGGTGCCAGCACGGCCGTGTGCTGGACCAGGACCATGCCGTGTCGCTCGGCGATGGGCATCGTGGCTTGAATGTTCGGTGTCGCGTAGGGACCGATGATCAGGTCGACGCCCTCTTGGCTGATGAGCTGCTCGTAGAGCGTGGCGACGTTGTCCGTCACCGACTCGTCGTCTCTCAAGTCCCACTGGACGGGTCGGCCGAGTAGGCCGCCGCCGGCGTTGAGCCGATCGACGAAGAGTTCGCCGGCGATACGGTGGATCACCCCGGTGGCGCCGAAGGCACCTGTCAGGGACAGGGTCCCGCCCACCACGATCGGGTCGCCTTCCGGCTCGCCGCCGTCCGGGGCGGAAGTCGTCGTCGCCGGCTCCGACGTGGTGCCGGCCGGCTGGGTGGTGGTTGTGTCACCGGTCCCTCCGGCACAGGCGGCCATCACCAGCATCAGCACGGTCAGGACAGGGGTAGCGCGTCTCCTCACGTCCTCCTCCTCGGTCGAGTCTCCGAGAGGCCGTCCGGTCGGTCTCCCCGGCCACTTTATGAATACTGAACACGCTGGACAAGTGGCACTGAACAGTCGACCCAATACGGGCCAATTCGTTCAGCCGAGCTTCACAGTGGGCGCTGGACCCGGCGTCATTCCTTGGTGCGATACAGGTGCATCGTGAGCGGACCGAAGACCGCCACGAGCACCCCACTGATGATCCAGACCCAGGCGATGGAGCCTCCGACCGGGTCGCCATGGACGAGTCCCCGCACCGCTGTCGTGAGAATCGAGATCGGGTTGACGCTGACGAACGCCTGCAGCCATCCGGGCAGGGTGTCCACCGGGACGAACACGTTGCTCAGGAATGTCAGCGGGAACATCACCATGTTGCCGACGGTGAACACCGCGTTCTCCGAACGGAGGATGAGCGCCAGCACGGTCCACACCCACGACAAGGCGAAGGAGAAGACCAGCAGCAACCCGAGACCGGCGAGCACCCCCGCCGCCCCGGCGCCGGGACGAAAGCCGAGTGCCAACCCGAGACCGAGTATGACCCCGGTCGCCAGCGCGTACCGGGCCGCGTCGGCCACCAGCGGCCCCACCAGTGTGGCCGGCCGCCAGATCGGCAGGGACCGGAACCGATCGTGGATGCCGCGAGTGACGTCCCGATTCAGGTTGTGGCCGGTATACATGCTGATCCAGGTGATCTGCATGACGACGATGCCCGGCAACACATCCTGCAGATAGGCGGAGGTGGAGCCCGCCACGGCCCCGCCGAACAGATACGTGAACATCAGCAGCATCATCACCGGGAACACCGTGACGTCCATGAGCTGCTCGGGAATGTGCTTGATGCGCAGCATCGCCCGCCACGCGAAAGCCCGCACCGTGGCCAGCGCCGTGGGGCGTGGCGGCCGGGCGCTGACGGGGAGGGTCACCCGCAGTATCTGTTCGACGTCGGTCGGGGAACTCGTGCGGGTGGCGGTCATGCCGCATCCTCCTCTTCGGGCCCGTCGAACGGCTCGGCCGGGCGGCCGGTGAGGGCGAGGAACACCTCGTCCAGACTCGGCTGACCCAAGGCGAACTCAGTGGTGACCACCCCGGCTTCCGCCAATTCGGTGAGGGCGCGGGCCACCCGCCCCGGCTCCGAGACGCGGGCCGACAGGGCGACGGGGTCGGACTCGAAGTGCACCGGCGCCTGCAAGGTCTGCGCCAGCAGCTCGCCCGCCTGCGCGCGCCGATCACGATCACGGACCCTGACGTGCAGCACGCCGCCACCGACCGACGCCTTGAGCTCTCCGGTGGTGCCTTCGGCGATTACCCGGCCGTGATCGATCACCGCCACCCGGTCGGCGAGCTTGTCGGCCTCGTCCAGATACTGGGTGGTGAGCAGCACCGTCGTCCCACACGCGACCAGGGCGCGCACGATGTCCCAGACCTGGCCACGGCTGCGCGGATCGAGCCCGGTGGTGGGCTCGTCGAGGAACAACAACTCCGGCGTGACGACGATCGAGGCGGCGATGTCGAGTTTGCGGCGCATGCCCCCCGAGTATTTCTTCACCTGTCGCGACCCGGAGTCGCCCAACCCGAATGCCTCGAGCAGGTCCTTCGCCCGCTCGGCCGCGCCGGAACGGGAGAAACCCAGCAGTCGGGCCACGAGGACGAGGTTCTCCACACCGGTCAGGTCCTCGTCGACCGAGGCGAACTGGCCGGTGAGACTCACCCGGCCGCGGACGGCGTCGGCGTCGGTCACGACATCGAGGCCGAAGACACGGGCCTCACCGGCATCCGGCAGCAGCAGTGTTGCGAGCATGCGCAGCGTGGTCGTCTTGCCGGCACCGTTGGGGCCCAGGAACCCGTACACGCCGCCGGTGGGAATGGACAGATCGACGCCGTCGACCGCCCGCACCGTCCCGAATGTCTTGACGAGGCCGGCGGCGGCGACGGCCGGCTCACTGCTTTCTGACACGTCTACTCCTTCGACCGCACGCTAGAACCTGAACGCCACTGGGGGCCAAGACATTTCCTGAACCACTGTCGGTGAATCGGCCGGACCGCGGCGTCGATCAGCGGGAGAGCAACTCGTCGAGCTTCTCGTATCCCTCGCGGACCCCGACCTCCATGCCGCTGGCCACGAATGCATTCCTGCCTTCGAAGCTGTCCACCAGCGAGGTGGCCACCAGCCGGGTACGGCCGTCGCCGAGATCTTCCAGCGCGAGCCGCTCCAGTGCGACTCCGTCGGGCTCTCCTTCGAACGTGAAGGTCTGCACGATCAGCTCACCGGGACGCACCTCGTGGAACGACCCGAAGAATCCGTACTCGACGCCGTCGCTGACCGCCACGTACCGGTAGGAGCCTCCGGTCCGGCACTCGAAGTGGTCGATGCGCATCTCGACCGAGTGCGGCCCGATCCACTGGGCGAACAGTTCGGCCTCGGCGTGGGCGCGGAACACCTTGTCCGGCGACGCGTCGAACTCGCGGATGATCCGGACGAGTGGCACATCGGGGTCGACGATGATCTCGGTGTCGTGGGTGCGCTGGGTTGTCATGCGGTGGCTCCTTCCGAGTTGCGGGTGATAGGGGGATCCTCCTCGTCGGACATCGTCGCGAGGAGGTCGTCGAGACGCTGATAGCGCTCCTCCGCCAGGCGGCGGTAGCGGTCGATCCACTTGGTCATCAGGTCGAACACCTCGGCTTGCAGATGCACGGGGCGCCGCTGGGCATCCCGGCTGCGGCTGACCAGTCCGGCACCCTCCAGCACCCGCAGGTGCTTCGATACCGCCTGGATCGTCACGTCGTAGGGCTCAGCCAGTTCGGTGACGGTGGCATCTCCTTCCGCCAGCCTCGCCACCATGTCCCGCCGGATCGGATCGGCCAGCGCCGAGAACACCTGCGAGAGCGGGTCGGCGGCGGCGGTCACGTGCGGGGATCCTTGTTCAACCACATGGTTGAACAACATATCAACTGGCTTCCGGGATTGTCAACTGATCAGTTGAATGAGACATCGCAGGACTCAGTCGCGAGACTCTCACTTTCTCCCTCCGCCGGGGGGAGTACCGGCCACAGGTTGGGGAGGGGGAGAATCCCCGCGTGCACCGACGAGACTCGCTGACGCTGGCCGCCCCCCTCGTCCGGGCAAAGCCCCGGGCGGTCCCCCCAACACTCCCTTGCTGCGCTCGGTCGCGAGGGGGGACAAAGAAGACTTCTCTCCCCCCGCAGCAGGGGGAGTACCGGCCGCGGGCCGGGGAGGGCGAACACGTCCCACGGCGGCCGACGCTCGCTGGCGCTCGCCCCCTCTCCCCCCAACACTCCCTCGCTGCGCTCGAGATTCTCTTCCCCCCGTAGGGGAGAGTACCGGCCGCAGGCCGGGGAGGGGGGACACATCCCACCGCGGGTCGACGAGCTCGCTGACGCTCGCTGCCCCCCTCGCCCGGGCAAAGCCCCGGGCGGTCCCCCCAACACTCCCTCGCTGCGCTCGGTCGCGAGGGGGACAAAAGAAGGCTTCTCTCCCCCCGCAGGGGGGAGTCCCGGCCCGAACATTCTCTCCCCCCGCAGGGGGGAGTACCGGCCGCAGGCCGGGGAGGGGGGAAGCCACAACGAGCTCGCTCCCGGACAGAGCCATACCCGCCATCCGCCGACCCCGGCGCGTAGGGTTCGGGCCAAGCCCGAACGAGCGAGGAAA
>CAZCRP010000150.1:0-7159 GCA_964501055.1 uncultured Acidimicrobiaceae bacterium | reverse complement strand
CATGAGTGCCGAGTTCAACCACACCATCGTTCGCTGTCGTGACCAGCAGGTGTCGGCGACGTTCCTGGCGGACATACTCGGGCGCCCGGCTCCCACCCGCTTTGCCTCGTTCCTCGTGGTGGAACTCGACAACCGAGTGTCGCTCGACTTCCTCGAGACCCGGGAGGCGGTCGCTCCCCAGCATTACGCCTTCTTGGTGAGCGAGGACGAATTCGACGACGTGTTCGCGCGAGTCGGCGAGCGCGGCATCCGGTACTGGGCCGATCCCGGGCGGACACGGGAGGGGCAGGTCAATCGCAACGACGGCGGCCGCGGGATCTACTTCGAAGACCCCGACGGCCACCTCCTCGAGGCCATCACCCGTCCCTACGGCAGCGGCGGGCAATAGTCCTCGGGTTCAGCGCAGATCGAAGCGAGCGAGGTTCATCACCGTGTCCCACGCTGGGACCGCACCCATCAGCACGTGGAACGGAAACTCCCGGTGTGCGCCGGTCCTCCGTGGCTGCGTCCGTCAGGCTGCTTGACGCCCCGGGACGTCGGCGAGTCAGCGATCACTCACGGTGACGACCCCGCGGTCGTCCGCCATCGGCACCCGCAACACGAACTCCGTCACCCCGCCGTGGCGCCGGTAGTGGAGGGACCCTCCCATCATCTCCGCCAACCGGCGAGACACGAACAACCCGAGGCCCATCGAGGCAGGCTGGCCGTCGACGTCCCGGCTGTGCTCGTACGCCTCGAAGATGAGGTGTTCGTTCGCCGGCGAGACGCCAGGTCCGTTGTCTCTCACGATCACCTGGCACATGCCGTCCTCGTCGCTCTCCGCGGAGATCCCGACCTCGTCGCCTCCGTACTTGACCGCATTGGAGACGAGGTTGCGGATGACCTGGCGCAGGCGTCCGGGGTCGGCGTGGACGATCCGGTCGAGGGACGCATGGTCGATCTCTAGACTGCGATGCGTCGCCCACGGCCCGGCGGCCGACAGGACCTCGGTCCTGACGCTGGTGGGGCGTGTCACGAAGGACAGCGAGTCGGTTTCGATCCGAGCCGCGATCAGGAGATCCTCGACCAGGTAGGACATCTCGCGCGCCTGATCGGCCACGAGCTCGACGAACTCCTGTTCCTCCCCCGCATCGAGCTCCGCCCGGTTGAGCAGCATCTCGGAGTAGGCCACCACCGCCGTGAGCGGCGTTCGCAACTCATGCGACACCGTGGCGATGAACTCGTCCTTGGCCGCGACGAGCCGCTGCAGCTGGGAGCGGAGCTCGACCATCTCGCTGACGTCGCGCACCGCGCCGAGAACCAGCCGCTCCCCCTGGTCGGCCAACTCGGACAGCGAGACCAGGACGGTGACCGGATGTCCGTCCCGGTGCCTGCCCACCAACTCGAGATTGGTCGCGTGCACGACGTCACCGGATCCCAAGGCGGCAGTCAGTGCAGCATCGTGCCGCCGATACGTCTCCTCGTCCATGACCAGGGCGAGCGGGAATCCGATCAGCTCCTCGGGCGCGAATCCGAAGGTCCCGCAAAACGCCGGGTTGGCGTAGCGAATCGTCGAATGCACGTCGATCACCGCGATGCCCTCGGAGACCGTCTCGGTCACGGTGTTGGCGAACGCCTCCGGGTCACCCACGCCGACGAGGGAGATCAATCCGTCGAGCGATGCCCGGGCGATGAAGCCGGAGATCCACAGGATCATCGGGAACACCGCCGCGATCGCCACACAGGCGTTGACGACCATGCCGATCGACGACCACCCGGGTGGGGGCCGCAGCACCCAGTTGACCACGCCGATCGCCGCCGCCGCCGTGGCCAGGGACGGGACCAGCCACCGGACGGTCCGGGGGGTGCCGAAGACGATCGCCGAGGTCATCATGAGCGCCAGGGCGGTCGCTTCCACCCCTGGGAAGGGCCGGGCAACCAAGATCGTCCCGAAGATGATCGCGCTGTCGACCATGACCCCGACGGCCGAGTTGGCGAACGCTCGTCGCAACTGTGCCCAGGATGAAAGGGTGAAGAGCGCGGTGCCGGCCACCAGGGACCACGACGGGATTCCGGGTTCGACCAGTGCCCACCCGGCGAAGCCGATCGTGGCCAGACTCGCACCGATCACTCGCGCGCGGAGGAACCCTTCCACACGGCGTCTGATCTCGCGATGCGGCATCGAGCGATCCTTTACGGACGGCGAAAGTCTCCCGGGACGCGGGCAATGAGCACATCACACGGCATGGAACGCAGCACGGTGGCCGCCACGGTGCCGAGGAGCACGATCTTCGTGGCTCCGGCCCCGCGGCTCCCCACGACGACCAAGTCGGCGTTGCGGCGTCTGGCGATGTCCTCGAGGACCGAGTCGGCCGGGCCGTCGGCGAGGTACGGGCGGACTCTGCCCGGCCATCGCTCTACGAACTCCTCCAGACGCAGTCCCGCCTCGTCGAGGCGGGAACGGCGGACGAGGTCGACCTCCTCGGGGAACATCCCGGCATTCAGCATGAACGGATCAAAACGCGACGGCAGCACGTAGGCGACGGTGATCTCCGCATCGGGCGCCCACCGCATGGCTGCTTCGACTGCCAGCGCCGAGCCTTCTGAGAAGTCGACTCCCACGATCACCCGGCGATACGACACCCGGGGCTGGCGCCGGACGATGAGCACGTCGCTGCGGGCAGTCTCCGCCACCCGGAAGGCGGTCGGCCCCACTTCGACGTTATCCACCGTGGACGAGCCGAGAACCACCAGATCGACCACCTTCGACATCTTCACCACCTCGTAGGACGGTGTGCCCTTCATCGTCGTAGTCGTCACCGGCACCGACGTGCGCGCCGCGCACCAGTCGGCCAGCTCGTGGGTCATCTGCAGACGATGCTCGCGAATGATCTGGGCCACCCCATCGCCGACGAGCGCCTCCGTGAGCGGCTCGATCGAATGGAATATGCGAACCTCGCCGCCGTCGACCTCCTCGGCGATCAGCCGACTGCGGTCGGCCACCCGCCTGCCCAAAGGCGTCAGATCGATCGCCGCCAGCACCGTGGCCAATGGTTCCTCCTCCTGGCCCCGCACCGGGATGCTACTCGCTGCCACTGTTGTCCCTGGCCCCCCACACGCCGGGCGCCGGCGCCCGCACGGCGTCTCGGAGACAGGCGAGATAGTCGTCCCTCCTGATCTCGATCGCGCCCAGTCTCACCAGATGGTCCGTTGCCCATTGCACGTCCAGCAGCATCCCACCGCTGGACCGGAAGGCCTCGACGAACCGCACCAGCGTCACCTTGGAGGCATCCGTCGCCCGATAGAACATCGACTCGCCGAAGAACGCACCGCCGATCGCCACGCCGTAGAACCCGCCCACCAGGTCACGGCCATCCCACGCCTCCACCGAGTGCGCCCATCCCAACCGGTGCAGCGTCGTGTAGGCGGCGCTGATCTCCTCGTTGATCCAGGATCCGTCCCGTCGCGGATCGGCGCACGCTTCGATCACGGCCTCGAATGCCTGGTCGACCGTCACCGAATACCGGCCAACGGATCGGCGCAGACTCCGGCTCACTCTCAGCGCATCGAGCGGGATGACGCCGCGCCGGCTCGGCGACCACCATCCCAGCCGCCCATCCGGCAGGTGCATCGGAAACAGGCCGTTGCGGTAGGCCTGTAGCAGCGTTCCGGGGGCGAGGTCCGCCCCCACCGCCACGCAGTCGTCCGGTCCCCACGTCTCGGGGTCGGGGAACCGGAAGGGCGACGGGGGTGGTTCGGTCGGCGAACGAGCCGTCATGCCGTCCAGCCGAACACGGCGTCGCCCACATTGACGTAGATGAACCAGAACGCAACGGCGGCAAGCGGGCCGACGATGGCTATCCACCACCGGTCGGCCGACAGCTTCACTGTCATCACGAAGGCATAGGCACCCACCGCGTTGAGGATGATCAGCCAGGGCCAGGTGGGCACCAACAGCCCCGACGCCAGATAGAAGAAACCGACGACCCCGAACAGCGCCAGGCCGGCCGAGCGGGCGAGACGCCGGCCCCGACTCACGCCGCCCTCCGCACCTCGATCGAACGGGCGCCTCGCAGGAAGAAGCCCTGCGTCCACCCGAGGTCCGCTCCGTCCATGGCCAACTCCAGACGCCCGAGTCTGGCGGCGATGGCGCCAAACGCGACCTGGGCCTCGCGGCGGGCGAGCGGTGCTCCCAGACAAAGGTGGATCCCCGTCCCGAACGCCAGGTGGCGGTTGGGCGCCCGCCCGAGATCGAGCGTGTCCGGCCGATCGAAGACCGCAGGGTCCCGATTCGCGCCCATCAGGATCGGAATCACGAGCGCGCCCGGCTCCAGCCGCACCCCGCCGATCTCGACACCCTCGTACACCCACCGCATCGTCGTCGACTCCACCGGTCCATGGAAACGCAGCAGTTCCTCGGTGGCGGCCTCGACGGAGACGGTCCCCGCGAGCAGGCGCGTGAACTCGTCCTGGTGACGGGTCAATTCGTAGACGCCGTTGCCGATCAGGTTCACCGTCGTTTCGTGACCTGCCACCAACAGGAGGAACACCATCCCCAGGAACTCCTGGTGGTCGAGCCGATCACCATCTTCCTCGGCGTGGAGCAGGAAGCTGATCATGTCGTCCTGGGGGTCCTCCCGCCGCCTGGCGGCCAGGTCGTTGAGATACTGGATGAACTCCATTCCCGCCGCCACCGACTCCTCCACCGTGCCCACCCTGCCGAGCAGGGCATCGGTCCACGATCGGAATCGAACCCGGTCGGGGGCCGGGATGCCCAGCAGCTCCGCGATCACCGTCACCGGCAACGGCAGGGCGAGCGACTCGATCAGATCGAACGAACTGCGACCAGCGATCCGGTCTACGAGATCGTCGACGATCGCCTCGATGCGCGGCACCAGTCCCTCGACGGTGCGATTCGAGAAGCCGTCCCGCACCAGGGCTCGCAACCGGGTGTGGTCGGGAGGATCGAGGAACAGCATGTTGCGCCCCAGCACCTCGAACGGCCCCTGCTCACCGAAGTCCGCCACCAACGACGGGTCGAGGTGCTTGTCCGGCTCCTTGCCGAGCACCTGGGACCGGAGCGCAGTCACGCAATCCTGGTAGCCCGTGAGCAACCAGAACGTGTTGCCGGTCACCGGGCCCACCCGGGCGGCGACCGGCTCGACGGCTCGCAGTTGGTTCCAGTACGCATGGGGATCGGCACGAATCGCCGGATCCCACGGTTCGGGCAACATCGTCTGCGACGTTACCCGGCCACCGCGATGCTGCTCCCGGACGCCTCCTGAGTTTCAGGCTCCTGCGAGCAGCGGGGCCACCTTGGTGCCGAGGAGCTCGATCGAGCGGAGGACCTTGTCGTGCGGAAGCGTTCCGACGCTGACGTGGAGCATGAAGCGGTCGATGCCGAGGATGTCCTTCCACCGCAGGATCTTCGCCGCCACCTGCTCGGGATCCCCCAGCACGAGCGACCCGTGCGGGGCGCGCATCATGTCGTACTGCAACCGCGTCATCGGGCCCCACCCGCGCTCGCGTCCGAGGCGGCTCATGGCGATCGAATAGGAATCGAAGTACTCGTCCGCCGCCTGCTCGGCGCTGTCCGCCACATACCCGTGGGCATGAACGGCGAGGGGCGCGTCGACCGGGTCGTGGCCGGCCTCGCGCAATGACCGGCGATGGATGTCCGCCAGCGACGCGAACCGCTCAGGGTCGCCGCCGATGATGGCGAGGGCCACCGGCAGCCCGCGCAGGCCCGCCCGTACCATCGACGCCGGGCTGCCTCCGACCGCGACCCAGATCGGAAACGGATCCTGTTGCGGGCGGGGGAAGACGGCCTGGTCCTGCATCGGAGCCCGGAACCGTCCTTGCCACGTGACCCGCTCCTCGTCGCGGATCTTCAGCAGCAGGTCCAGCTTCTCGGCGAACAACTCGTCGTAGTCGGCGAGGTCGTATCCGAAGAGCGGGAACGACTCGATGAACGACCCCCGACCCACCATGAGCTCCGCGCGGCCGGCTGAGAGCAGGTCCAACGTGGCGAACTGCTGGAACACCCGCACCGGGTCGTCGGAGGAGAGCACCGACACAGCCGGGGTGAGCCGGATGCGGCTCGTTCGGCCGGCGATCGTCGCCAGCACCACAGCCGGAGCCGACACGGCGAAGTCCGGACGGTGGTGCTCCCCCACCCCGTACACGTCCAGCCCCACCGACTCGGCGAGCTCGGCTTCGGCCACCACCTGACGGAGGCGGGTGCCGTGGTCGACGAGCACGCCCGTCTCCGGATCGGGCATCGTCTCGGCGAAGGTCGTCAGTCCCAGTTCCATGCTCATCCCGTTGACAATGACATCGTCAGGCGCCCTATTCCCGGGAGATGTCGGCCGACTCGGCCCCGAGGTCGAGCAGATGGGCGGAAGCAAGATGGATTGCCCAGCCCGACACGCCGGACCCGAGCGAGACCTCCTCGTGTTCCAGCAGGCGCTCGTCGACGACGAGGCGATGGTCTCCCGCCCCGAACGGGGTGATCGTTCCCCGGGCGTACCCGGTCGCGGCCTTCGCCTCCTCCGGATCCGGCATCGTGAGCCGGCGCACGCCGAGCACGGCCCGCAGCTTCGGATAGTCGAGTCCGCGATCGCCGGGGACGAGCGCCAACACGTACGACCCCTCCTCCACCCGGACCACCAGTGTCTTGACGAGCGCCGCCAGCTCGATCCCCCGTCGAGCGGCCGCCTCTTCCGCCGACCGCACCTCGCCGTACGACACGAGCCGATAGGGGACGCCGGCAGCGGCCAGCGCCCGCGTGGCGGCGGTATCCAGCTGCTCGCTCATCGCGGTTCACCGCCTTGGCCGGCCATGGCCACGGCCGGCGCCATGCCGCTCAGACGGCGATCCCAGACGAGATAGACGCCGGCGCCGATGACCATGGCGGCGGCGATGGTCGTGAAGGCGGCCGAGTAGCCGGCCAGGTCGATGATCAAGCCGACCACCGGCACCAGTCCGAGGATGGCCACGTCGAAGATCGAGGTGAAGGTCGCCACCGCCGATCCGCGCTCCGAGGTTCGGGCGCGGGCGACGACCTGGGAACTGAGCACGGGGAAGACCACACCGTGCGCTGTCCCGCCGAGGGCGGCGGCGACGAGGAACCCGAGAGGACCGACAGCCAGGGCCAGCAGCAGGATCCCCGCCCCGAGGG
>CAZCRP010000149.1:0-7164 GCA_964501055.1 uncultured Acidimicrobiaceae bacterium | reverse complement strand
TGCCCTTGAGACCCAGCCCGGAGGCCAACTCGTCGGTCACGGGCTGGATCTGGACTCTCGGGAGCCTGGTCGCGCTCTTGGCAGCGGCCGTTTCCCACGGCGCCGTCAAGCGTCCCGAGTTGCTCGAACGCGAGCGCGAGGCGGCACTGGCCGACCTGGCGCGCTCGGAGGCGATGTTCCAGGCCACCTTCCTGCACGCCGGCGTGGGCATCGTGATCGGCGACATCTCCGGCCGGGTGGTGACTGCCAACCCGGCATTCGGGGAGATCCTCGGCCGGGCCGGGAACAACCTGACAGGGGTCGAGCTGATCGACTACCTGGCGGAAGCGGATCGCCGGCAGTTCGAGCGGGAGATGATCGGCGCCTACCGAAGAGGCGCGCTCGTCAACATGGAAGTGCGCCTAGCCGGCTCGTCGCCCCCCCGCTGGGGCCGTATTCGGGTGACGACCATCCCCGGCGACGAGCGGCTGTTCGTGGGCATCGTGGAGGACATCACCGATCGCCTCAATTCCCAATTGGCCCTGGCCGAGAGTGAGGATCGGTTCCGGCGCCTGTTCGAGCATGCCCCCATCGCCATCCAGCGCGAGGACCACTCCGCCGCCAAGGTGGAGGTCGACGGACTCGTCGCCCAAGGCATCGACGTCCGCACCTGGTACGAGGAGGACGAGACGCGGCTGGTGGCGCTCCTGTCCCGGGTGATGATCACCGACCTCAATCCCGCCGCCCGCCGGCTGCAGGAGGCGCGGCTCGGTGCGGGGGCGAAAGTCGGTCCCGGGCCACTGGTTCGTCACTACACCGCCAATGCCGGCAGTGGGTTCATCCACACGCTGGAGGCGATCGCCAGGGGTGAGACCACGCTCGAGTACGAGGTGATGACGAACGACTCGACCGGAGCGCTCGTCCATCTCGACATGAAGTGGCAGGTCCCGGTCGTCGACGGCGAACCCGACTACTCGAACGTGATGTTGACGCTGCACGACAGCACTGACCTCCGCGAAACCGAACGCAGGCTCCAGGAGGAAGTCGAGTCCAAGGACCGCTTCCTGGCATCCGTCGCCCACGAGCTCCGCACACCGTTGACCGCCGTCGTCGGGTTTGCCCACGAGTTGCAGCACGAGACGGGTGTGTACGGCGACGAGGAACGGAAGGAGTTCCAGAAGCTGATCGCGTTCCATGCCTCCGAGCTGGCGCATCTGATCGAAGACCTGCTCGTGTGGGCGCGGGCTGACATCGGCGAAGTGCAGGTGCGTCCGACCGTGATCGACCTGGGGGTGTGCGTCGCCCAGTGCCTCGAGTCGATGCCCGGCATCGAGCTGCCGTTCGATTGGGCCTCGGCAGAGGCAACGGCGTTCGCCGACCCGGCCCGGGTACGTCAGGTGGTGCGCAACCTCGCCACCAATGCCGCCCGGTATGGGGGGCCCGATGCGAGAGTATCGCTGCGGGTCGACGGCGAGTGGTCGGTGGTGGAGGTGAGTGACGACGGGCCCGAGTTGCCGTCGGCGCAGCGTGAGTCGATCTTCGCCCCGTACGCCCGCGCCGATACCTCGCCGTCGATGCCTGGTTCGATCGGTCTCGGGCTGACCGTGTCGCGGACCCTCGCCAGGCTGCAGGGCGGCGACCTGATCTTCGTGCGCGAAGGCGGACGCAACATCTTCCGGCTCACGCTCCCCCGCGTCCTCGAGGTGTCGCCCGGCGTCGCCGATCTCGGTCTCGTCACCGGCGGTTGATCAGCCGCTGAGCGCCGCCGATACCAGCTGGCGGGCGGCAGTCTGCACCTCGATCAGGTGGTCCGGCCCCCTGAAGCTCTCGGCGTAGATCTTGTAGACGTCCTCGGTTCCCGATGGACGGGCGGCGAACCAGGCGTGCGCGGTCGACACCTTGAGCCCCCCGAGGGGAGCGCCGTTCCCGGGCGCCTCGGTGAGGATCGACTCGATGTGGTCACCGGCCAGCTCCAGGGCGCCGACCTGATCGGCCGACAGCGCGCCGAGCCGGCGCTTCTCCTCCGGAGTGGCGGCCGCGTCGATACGGGCGTAGGCCGGATCGCCATGAGCCTCGGTGAGCCGCCGGTAGTGAGCGGAGGGGCTCTCGCCGGTGAGCGCGAGGATCTCGGCCGCGAGCAGCGCGAGCAGGATCCCGTCCTTGTCCGTGGTCCACACCGACCCGTCCCGACGAAGAAACGAGGCTCCCGCCGACTCTTCGCCACCGAATCCGAGCGAGCCGTCCAACAACCCGGGAACGAACCACTTGAAGCCGACCGGGACCTCCACCAACTCCCGGTCGAGTGACGTGGCCACCCGGTCGATCATCGAGGAGGACACGAGGGTCTTGCCGATCGCCACTGTCTGGTCCCACTCCGCCCGTGAGCGGAAGAGGTGGTCGATGCTCACCGCGAGGAAGTGATTGGGATTCATCAACCCGCCGTCGGGTGTGACGATGCCATGGCGGTCGGCGTCGGCATCGTTGCCGGTGGCGACGTCGAAGTCGTCCTTGGCCGCGATGAGCGAGGCCATGGCGTGCGGCGAGGAGCAGTCCATCCGGATCTTGCCGTCCCAGTCGAGCGTCATGAAGCGCCAGGTGGGATCCACCATCGGGTTGACGACCGTGAGGTCGAGTCCGTGGTGCTCGCCGATGATCCCCCAATAGTCCACCGCTGCCCCACCCATGGGATCGGCTCCGATCCGCACCCCGGCCGCGCGTATGGCCTCGAGGTCCAGCACGGCGGGGAGCGCCTGCACGTAGGCGGCGGCATAGTCGTGGCGGACGGTGGTGTCCGCCCGCCGGGCTGCCGCCGCCGAGACCCGACGGATTCCGGCGCTGTCCTCCAGCAACTCGTTCGCACGTCGCGCGATCCAGCCGGTGACGTCGGAGTCTGCCGGTCCGCCGTGGGGCGGGTTGTACTTGAAGCCGCCGTCGCTTGGCGGGTTGTGCGACGGGGTCAGTACGATCCCGTCCGCCCGTCCCGAAGCGCCGGGTTCTAGCGCCCGATTGTGCGTCAGGATGGCGTGCGACAGCGCCGGGGTCGGCGTGTAGCGGTCGTCGACATCGATCATCACCGTGATGCCGTTCCCTGCCAGCACCTCCAGCGCCGTCACCCACGCCGGCTCGCTCAGGGCGTGGGTGTCACGCCCGAGGAACAGCGGGCCGGCGATGCCGCCTGCCGTGCGGTACTCCACGATGGCCTGTGTCATGGCTGCGATGTGGAGCTCGTTGAACGAGCCGTTCAGGCTGGATCCCCTGTGCCCTGATGTGCCGAACAGGACGCGCTGGCCCGTCGCCGTGGGATCGGGCCGCGTCACGAAGTACTCGGTGACGAGATGGGCGACATCGACGAGGTCGTCGGCCTGGGCGGGGGTTCCAGCGCGGGGATGGGTCATGGGTCCATTGAAGCCAACTGTCGCATTTGTCGCCGATCGTGGTTGGATCGCGCCATGACTCGCACCAGCAAGGCTGTCGTGGCGGCGGCCCTCGTCGTGATCGTGGTCGGCGTTGGGGCGGGCGCGTTCCTCCTCGGGCGTGGCGCCGGCACCTTCGACGGGTGGATGGCCCGCGTGTTCGGCGAGGGTGAAGTCACGACGCTGGGACCGGTGACGATCTCGGCGATGCAGGAACTCGCCCAGCTGACGACGTACGAATTGGTCGAGTACACCGTCGTCGAGAAGGCCGATGATCGCGGCTGGTTGAACTGGGCGACCGGCGACAGCGTTTCGATGTTCGTGGTGGCCCGGATCGGCGCCGGGATCGACATGCGCCAGATGGATGACGACTCGATCGACTCGGATCCCGTCACCGGCGTGGCTGTCATCCGGATCCCGGCCGCGGCGATCGCCTACGTGGAGGTCGACGAGGACCAGACCACCGTCTATGACCGGGACACGGGGATCTTCACGTCCGGAAACCCCAACCTGGAGCAGTCGGCCCGGCTCGCCGCCCGTGAGATCCTCGTCCAGGCTGCACTCGATCGCGGCCTGCTCGAACTCGCCGAGGCGGAGGCGCAGACGCTGATCCGCACCTTCGTGGAGCAATTGGGGTACAGCGACGTGCGGGTGATCGTCGGCCGCTGAGGTCACGACCCAGGGATCCACCACGGTGGAGGCGGCGGTTCCTCGGCGACCGGCGGCCCCACTGTGAGGAAGGCGGCCAGCGCCGCCGCCACATACGTCCTGGTCAGGGACTTCTTCTGACAGTGGCGCGCAGTGGGACAGATCGGGTCGGCCTTGTCGAGGTCGGCCGTGGGTACGAAGGAATCGGCGTCTTCTCCGACCGACGCGGCAGCCGCCAACGCCTCGTGCAGTGCGCCCCTGGTCGCCGGCCCCTCGGGACAGAACCGCTTGGGATCACACCCGGCCATGATCCCCGCCAGGGTGACGGCGCGGATGGCGTCCGCATGAGGGGAGTCGGTGATGTCGGCGGGACCTGTGGCGGCGGGGGCGACCGGCAGGCCGAAGGCGCGGGTGAGGAGGGTGGCCAGTTGCCCGCGGCTGACGATGCGGTCCGGACAGAACCGGTCGGGAGCGCATCCCGTCACGATCCCGTTCTCTGCCAGCCAGTCGATGTGTCTCCTCACCGGGAGGAGATCGTCGTCGGCGAATCGGCCCTCATGCGGTTGGAAGCCGAGCGGTCCGGGCTGGAACCACCCTGCGAGTGGCCACACGTGGCGCACCGAGCGGGAGCCGTTCGCCTCCAGCCATCCGTGGGCCACGGACGTGCCGTCCCAGATCTTCCAGTCGGTCTCCTTGTCGAAGTTGAACCACACCAGACCGACCACGTTCGGATCGCGGGCCGCCACCCGGAACAGCTCGCGTATCCACTCATCGCGATCGCCGCCCGCGGTCGAGCTCCCGACCTGTGCGAGCAGGTACGGCTTGTGCGGTGCGAAGGTGCGTATCTCGTCGAGGGCGGCGTTCACCGCCCACGAAACCGGCGTCCACATGTCGACCAGGGCGCCGAAGTTGTAGGTTGAGACACCGACGAAGTCGACGACGTCGTCGCCCGGGTAGTAGTCGGCCATCGTGTACGGCGGCACCGACCAGCCGTTGGGCGCGAACACCCATCGCACCCGGTCGTCGAGCCCGTAATAGCGGGAGATCTGGACGTATCGGTGGAAGGCGATCCGGTAATTGCCTGGGTCCATCCCGTACGGAACCCAGTTCCCGTTCATCTCCTGCATCGGGGCGATGAGCAGTGAGCGACCCTCCCCCCGGTCGAGCCACTCCCGCACGCGGCTCGCCCAGCGGCCGATGTCGGCGTCGGCGTCTCCCCGTGCCACCTCGTAGGCGGTGTAGTTGACGTTGACGTTGGCGACCGGAGTGGTGTGGGCGGACCACACCTGTTCGAGCAGGCGGTCGGTCACACCCGGCCCCCAGCCATCCTCCGATTCGCGCAGGCGGTGGAAGGTGCCCGCCAGCGACAGCGGTGTGGGGGTGAACGAGGAGAGGCCGGCGAGGTCGCCGCCGGCGTCCCACTGGTCCGAGTAGATGCCGGTGAGCAGCGTGTCGCGGCCGGTGAGCGGAGCCTCGCTCGCAGCCTGGCCGAGCGCCGGGCTCGCCGTCGACAGCGCGAGTGCGCACGTCAATGCGGCTGTGATCGTCCCCCTACGGTCCATCGAATCTCCGTGCCTGGCGGCGGCGCTCGATGCCTCAACGTATCACGGACGGTGACGGTTCCCACTCCCCGAATGCGTGCCGGATCACACCGGGTCGACCCGCGGTCTGTGGTCTCCGGTGCGCCAGCGCGGGGTCGGTGCGGTTCGCAACATGGCGGTGATCCATCCCCTGGTGGCCGCCGGGTCGATCACGGCGTCGATCTCGAAGTGGGTCGCCATATTGAGCGCCGTTCCCTTCTCGTACTCGCGGGCGACCAACTCGTCGTACAGCCGGTCGCGGGCTGCCGGCTCGTCCACCGCTTCCAGTTCCCTCCGGTAGCCGTGCCGGACCGCGCCTTCGAGGTTCATCATCCCGAACTCGCCGGTCGGCCAGCCGATGGTGAATGCGCCGGATTTGAACGCGCCTGCCGCCATGGCCTGGGCACCGAGACCGTATCCCTTGCGGAGGATCACCGTTCCGACGGGAACCCCGAGGTTGGCGCCGACGACCATCAGCCGCCCCGCATGACGCAACAGCGCCTCCCGTTCCGACTCCGGTCCCACCATGAAGCCCGGAGTGTCGGCCAAAACGACCACCGGGAGGTCATACGCATCACACAGCGTGAGGAAGCGGGCGGCCTTGGTGGCTCCCGTTGCGTCGATCGCACCGCCCAGGTGGGAACCGACGTTGGCCACGATCCCCACGGACCTGCCCTCCACCCTGGCGAGCGCGGTGAGCATCCCCGGTCCCCACTCCGGCCGCAGTTCCAGCACCGAGTCCATGTCGGCGAGGAGGCTCACCACCTGCCGGATGTCGTAGATCTGAGTCCGATTCTCGGGGATGACCGAGCGCAACAGCCCCTGGTCGGCGCAGGACCAGTCGGCAATCGGCCCCTGGAAGTAGGACAGGTATTGCTTGGCGACGGTGGTCGCCTCGGCCTCGTCCTTCACCCTGATGTCGACCACGCCCGACGCCACCTGGTCGGAGATGGGACCGATGTCGGTGGGGGCGTACGTCCCCAACCCGCCGCCTTCGATCATCGCCGGGCCGCCCGCTCCCAGGTTCGAGTCCTCGGTGGCGATGATGACGTCGGCACAGGCGGCGAACACGGCGTTGCCGGCGAAGCAGTAGCCGGCGACCACGGCCACCGTCGGCGCGTGGCCGCTCATCTGCGCCATCAGCCGGAATGTCGGCACTTCCAGCCCGGCGATCACGGGCAGGTCCACGTCGCCCGGCCTTCCTCCACCGCCTTCGGCGTAGAGGATCAGCGGCAGCCGGTCGGCGAGGGCGCGGTGGAGGAGGCGGTCGGTCTTGGCGTGGCCTCTGAAACCCTGGGTGCCGGCGAGGATGGTGTCGTCGTAGATGATGACGGCGGTGGTGGCGGCTGCGGCATCGAACAGGTGACCGTTCACCGTCCCGATGCCGGTGATGACCCCGTCGGAGGAGGTGCGCTCGATCAGGTGCTCGGTCGAGTGGCGGCGCTCCTGGGCGGCGATGGCGAGCGCGCCGAACTCGAGAAACGAGTCGGGGTCGACGAGGTCGCGGAGATTGGCGCGGGCGGTGCGCCGGCCGCGGCTGCGCC
>CAZCRP010000148.1:0-7208 GCA_964501055.1 uncultured Acidimicrobiaceae bacterium | reverse complement strand
GCAGGCCGAGATACGGCGGATGCGTCAGTCGTCCTGACGGATCGACTTCGCGGCCGCCCACGGATCCAGCTCCCGTCGGATGACCGCCTCGACCACCGCTTCCGGGACCGCGGCGGCCAGCGCCGATGTCGACAGCTGCGCCACCAGCACCCGCCGGATCGACCGCTCCGCTCTGGCCCGCGAGGCGGCCGCCCCCTCCGGTCCCGCGAGGTGCCGTCCGTGATCCGCAATCGCCTCCCATGCCCCGTCGACGCCGACATCGTCGAGGGACGACACCGAGACGATCGGCGGTGTCCACGATCCGTGCGCCCCCAGTTGCAGCATGAGTGTCAGGTCACGGAGCACGGAGTCGACACCAGGGAGGTCGGACTTGTTGACGACGAAGACATCGCCGATCTCGAGCACGCCGGCCTTGGCGGCCTGGACCCCGTCACCGAAGCCGGGAGCGACGACGACGACGGTCGTCTCGACCATGCTCATCACGTCGACCTCGCTCTGACCCACGCCCACGGTCTCGACGATCACCAGATCGAATCCCGCCGCATCGAGCACGATCAGCGACGCCTCGGTCGCGGCCGACAACCCGCCCAGGGCACCTCGGGTCGACATCGATCGCACATACACACCTCGGTCCGAGACGTGCTCCTGCATCCGCACCCTGTCGCCGAGGACCGAGCCCCCTGTGAAGGGACTGGAGGGATCCACTGCGAGGACCGCCACCGTCATGTCCAGGCGTCTGGTCCGTGCGATCAGCCGGTCGACGAGGGTCGACTTGCCGGTTCCCGGCGCCCCGGTGACACCCACCACCCTGGCGTGGCCGCCGTGCGGATGGAGAAGCGCCATCAGCGGGGCAGGATCGGAGTCCTCCACCATGCTGATGGCCCGGGCGAGGGCGCGTCGGTCCCCTGCCAGGAGTCGTTCAGCGAGCGTGGCCGGGTCGTGTGTCACCGCCGGCGCAGCGTAGAGGGGTGAGACCCGGCACCTCTCGCCCCGCACGGGGGTCAGGCCGAGGCGGTGACCTCGACCACGCCCGGGACACGGTCGACGAGGATGCGCTCGATGCCGGCCTTCAGGGTCATCATCGACATCGGGCAGCCACCGCAGGCGCCCACCATCTGCAGGTTGACGACGCCGTCCTCTGCTCCGAGCAGCACGATGTCGCCTCCGTCCATCTGGATGGCAGGGCGGATGTAGTCGAGCGTGGCCTGGAGCTTCTCCAGGTCGATGTCCCCCGCGTGCTTGGGGGCGCTCGAGGCGATCGTGACGGGGGTTGGCTGGGCCATGTGGGACCAATCGTACGGGGGTGGCGTTCGACAGGGAAAACGTCCCGCCGCAAGGCCCTATTCCAACCCACCCAGGATGCGCAGCCTGGTCGTGTCCTCGCCCAGCGGGGAGCGAGCCGTCACCGCGATCGTGATCGCCACCCGCCTGCCGGCAGGGGCGAGATCCACGGCGATGACTCCCGCGTCGCGGATGACCCAGCCGGTGTCCGAGACCACTCCGTCCGAGTCCGTCACCACGACGCGGATCTCGGCCGCGGTCCGGCTGCGGAACGTCACCAATTCGACGACCCCGCGGCTGTCGAAGAACGTCTGCCAGGCTCCGACATCGGGAGGCAGGCCCAGCCCTTCGGGTGGGTCGACGATCGCCACTCCCGCGTCCCACTGCACCGTCCAGGTGCCGAGCTCGCCGGCCGAGACCTCCTCGCCGTCCAACACCACCCGCAGCGGGCCTGCGGGAACGACGATGATCTCCCTCGCCTCCGTCGCCAGCCCCACCCGGATGCGGTCGGGCAGGAAGTCGGACACCTCGGGCAGAACCCCGCCGTAGTAGTGCGCCAGGATCTCGGGATAGGTCGAGCCTCGCGACGCCATCGCCTCCGCGCCAAACTGGCTCATGCCGACGAGATGGCCCCATCCTCCGCCCCGGATCCGGAAGCGCTGGTCGAGACGGGGAGGACCGTCGACGGGGGGGACGAACACCAGCTCCGAGCGGATGGTGTAGTTGGGGGACATGATCGTCTGGGGATACCGCGAGGTCGATGCCGGGCGGTAGGCCGGGAAGGCATCGGGAAACAACGCCGCCGCCGCCCGGTTGAGTCGGGTGCGCAGCGTCCACGTGTCGACGGTCTGCTCACCGCCAGTGGACCTGACCGTCACCGTCCACGGGCCCGCGCCGTCCTCCGTGCGGCGCGACGTGATGTCGATCAGGGCGCCGTCCACGAGGCCGGCGTGGTCGAACATCGCCACCGCCTGGTCGCGTGTGAGCACGAACTCCCAGGAGACGAACGGCGAGGTTTCGCCGGGAGACTCCACCGCCCGCAAGCGGGGATCGGGATTCGACCCGGCGAACACGTCTTCGACGTTGCGGGTGCGGCCGTCACTGGTCGAGGAGTAGAGGGCCTGCACGGGGCGGCCACCGGTGAGGAGCAATTCACCGGCAGTCCGGGCAACGGCGTCACGCCACCGCCGGCCGTCGTCGCCGGCCAGCCCCCCCACCCCGGCATAGACCTGGCATGCCGTCGTGGCGCAGATGTCGTAGTCGAAGGTCCGGCCGCTGGCCGAGCGACCCCGGTCGAGGGTCCAGGCCAGATACGTGCGGGCGGCGACGACCTGGGCTGCCAGCGCCTCCTCCGGCCACGAGAACGGAACTTCCCGAATCCCCAATAGGTAATCGTCGATGGCGATCTCCTCCACCAGCGCCAATCCGCCCTGGTGGGCGGTGATCGTCATCGTCCCGGCGTAGACCCTGTTGCCGATGGCGACGCGGGCGCCGGCGAGTGGCTCGAGGACGATGCCCGCCGCCGACACCCGCTCGTCGAGGAGATCGGTCTGGGCACCGGCCGGCCCGGCCAGCAACACGGTCGTCAGGACGACGGCCAGCGCGCGCGAGCTCCGGGACATGTCTGGAACGCTAGAAGGGACGGGAGGCAAGCGAGGTCGGGGCTACGCTGCCCAGGGATGCGCATCGCACTGGGCGCCGACCACGCCGGCTACGACATGAAACAACATCTCGCGTCGATGCTGGCGGGGAGCGGGGTGACCGTGATCGACCTCGGAACCCACTCGACGGATCCCGTCGACTACCCCGACTTCGCGGCGGCGGTGGCCAGGGCGGTGAACGACGGCCGCGCCGACCGGGGCATCATCGTGTGTGGTTCCGGAGCCGGTGCCTGCGTGGCTGCCAACAAGGTCAGGGGGATCAGGGCCGCCGTCGCCCACGACACCTACACCGCCCACCAGTCCGTCGAACACGACGACGTGAACGTGTTGTGTCTCGGCAGCCGGGTCATCGGCCTCAACCTGGCCGAGGAGTCGGTACGGGCGTTCATCGCCGCCGAGTTCAGCCACGAGGAACGTCACGTGCGGCGTCTCAACAAGGTGATCGCCCTCGAGAGCTGACTACGGCGTCGAGGGGGTCTTCGGCAGCCCCGACCAGATTCGAACTGGCGTTTCCGGCTTGAAAGGCCGGCGTCCTAGACCACTGGACGACGGGGCCAGGTTGGCCGGCCGCGATGGACCGTGCCAGAACACGGTAGCGACCCCCGCGGCGGCGTCGGTCAGGTGCCAGCCAGCCGGGCGTGTGCCTCTCGCACGCGGCGCACCGATCGGGCCCTCCCCAGGACCGCCAGCGATTCGAACAGCGGCGGGCTGACCGACGAGCCGGTGACTGCCACCCGCACCGGTTGGAACGCCTTGCCGGCCCCGATCCCGAGTTCCCCGGCCAGCGCCCGCAGCGCCGACTCGATCGACTCGACATCGAACGGCTCGAGCCGGTCGAGTCGATCGGCGGCCGCGACCAGGATGTCCGCCACTCCCTCCTTCGTCATGACCTTGCCCCACGACGCCTCGTCGTAGGAGAGATCGTCGGAGAAGAGAAATGCCACCTGCGGTCCGACGTCGGTCAGGAGCTTGCTGCGCTCTTGCACGAGCGGCGCCAGCTCGGTGAACGCCGCCGTCTCGGACTCCGTGAGCTCCCGGCCCATGGCATCCCGCACCCACGGCACGGCTCTGGCCACGAACTCCTCGACCCCGAGCGAGCGGATGTACTCCCCGTTCATCCACAGCAGCTTCTCGGTGTCGAAGACGGCGGGATTCTTCGACACCCGCTCCAGCGTGAACGCCTCGATCGCCTCCGCGGCGGAGAAGATCTCCCGATCGTCGCCGATCGACCACCCGAGGATCGCCAGGAAGTTGAAGACCGCCTCCGGCAGGTACCCACCTTTCCGGTAGGCGGCGAGGGACGTGTCGCCGTGGCGCTTGGACAGCTTCTTGCCGTCGGGGCCGAACAGCAGCGGCAGGTGGGCGTACACTGCCGGCTCCGCGCCCATTGCCTTCGTCAGCAGGAGGTGCTTGGGAGTCGAGGAGAGGAGGTCCTCACCCCGGATGACATGGGTGATCCCGTAGTCGACGTCGTCCACGGTCGAGGCGAGGTGATAGGTGGGAACGCCATTGCTGCGGAGGATGACGAAATCGTCGACCGAGTCGGCTCCGAAGCGCATCGCCCCCCTGACGACGTCGACGAACTCGATGGCGGCATCCTCCGGCACCGAGCAGCGGATGACCCCGGTGGTGACCGGCGGGTCGAGGCGACGGATGTACGTGCCGGGATGCTTGGCCTCGGCTTGCGCCTTGGCGCGGAGCGCGTCGAGGGTTTCCGCGTCGCGGTCGTCGTAGTACGCGTGGCCGGAGGCGACGAGCGACTCGGCCACCTCCCGGTACCGGTCGAAGCGGTCCGACTGCTTGTAGGTGCCATGGGGGCCGCCGACCTCGACGCCCTCGTCCCAGTCGAGGCCCAGCCAGCGCAGACCCGCGACGATGTCGGTGAGGTGGGCGACATCCGACCGCTCCCGGTCCGTGTCGTCGATGCGGACGATGAAGGTGCCCCCGTGGTGGCGGGCGAACAGCCAGTTGAACAGCGCCGCCCTGACGTTGCCGACGTGGATGCTGCCGGTGTCGGAGGGGGCGATGCGGACGCGGACACTCACTGGGCGCGCACCGCGGTGTTCGCGACGACGCCGATGCCGTCCACCTCGACCTCCACCAGGTCGCCATGCTCGATGGGGCCGACGCCGGATGGCGTTCCGGTCATAAGCACATCACCGGGCAGCAGGGTCATGACGGCGGAGACGTACTCGAGGATCTCCGCCACCCCGAAGACCATGTCCGAAGTGAAGCCGGCCTGGCGGATCTCGCCGTTGACCCGGCAGGCGACCCCCATCTTCTCGAGCGGGTCGAATTCCGTCTCGATCGCCGGCCCCAGCGGGCAGAAGGTGTCGAAACCCTTGGCGCGGGACCACTGGCCGTCCCGGCGCTGCAGGTCGCGGGCAGTCACGTCGTTGCCGGCGGTGTAGCCGAAGATGTACTGGGAGGCGTCTTCGGCCCGCACGTTCTTGGCGACCTTGCCGATCACCGCCACCAACTCGGCTTCGTGATGGACCTCGTCGGACTGGGGCGGCAGCACGATGCGAGCGTCGGGTCCGACCACCGCCGTGCCAGGCTTCAGGAAGATGAGGGGCTCGGCCGGGACGTCCGAATCGAGCTCCTCGGCGTGGTCCACGTAGTTCTTTCCCACACACACGACTTTGGAGGGCAGGCTCGGCGCCAGCAGCTGGATGCGCTCCCAGGGGATGATCGTCTCGGTGGGCTCCCAAGCGAAGAACGGACTGCCTTGATACAGGGTGACGCCTTCGGCTTCGGCGAGGCCGTAGGCGATGTCGTCGCCGGCCCGGAATCGGACGATCTTCATGCGGCGACCGTAGTCCTCGACGCCACGATCACGGGTAGTACTCGTCCTTCTTGTAGAAGGCGTCCGGGTACGGGCTGGCGATGCCCGCCACCGCCTGGCTGAAGTGCTCCGCCGGCACCTCGAGGAAGAGCGACGTCACCTCGACGAGCACCGTGCCGTCGGGGGCATAGCCGACCGCCTCACACCAGAGTTTGCGGCCTTCCGACGCGCTGAGCCACGCCTCGCCGCGGATGGTCACCCCGAGCGGGATCGGCTTGCGATAGTCGACGCTCAGGTTGGCGGTCACCGCCGGACGCATGTGCGTCATCGGGACGAACCCGATGAGGTCGTCGAAGAAGGCGGCGATCGCACCTCCGTGGACCAGGCCCGGCCCGCCTTCGAAGCGGGGGTGGAACTCGAGGTCGGCCACCACCTTGTCACCCAGGTATTCGGGCACGATGCCGAGGCAGATCTCGTTGTCGACCCCGCACCCGAAGCAGTTCGGCAGGTGGACCCGTGGGATGCGCTCCAGCAACTCAGGATGGGGGATCGGGACCACCGTCCCGCTGATGCTGCGGAAGTTCACTGTGGCTTCGAGACCCTGAGCCGCACCGCCGCGGGCGGGTTCTTCAGGAGGTCGGTTCCGACCTCGGCCAGCGCGGTGGCACCGGGCGGTTTGTCGTGGGAGGTGGCCTCGACCCAGCGCCGCCGTCGTTCGGCGAGGTGGTCGGGCAGTCCCTCGCCGAGGCCGCACAGGATCTTCGCCACCTCCAGATCCTCGAGAGTCGGTGCCCGTCCGAACGCGCTGGCGCGGGCAGCCATGAGTGTCCCGAGCACCTGCTCGAGGCCCTCGGACCGGTCGGGAATGTCCGCCCGGGCGATGAGGGCCAGCGCCCATCCGGTGTCGGGGCCGGGGGTGCCGAATCCCTCTCCGTGTGGCACCTGGGAGGGGGTGGTGATGACCCCGGGGCGACTCGAAGGACGCCAGCTCCTGGCAGGGCCGGGACGCGGCACCGCCCGCGGCCGGCGAGCGGGGCCCAGCTCGAGGTTTGGCTGCTGCGCCATCGATCCGATGATGCCCGCTACTGCACCGTCGACCAAGTCAGATCAGGGCGAATGCGGCCCATCCGGCCGCCAACCCGTAGAGACCGGCGACGAGATCGTCGGCAGTGATGCCGATCCCGCCCGGCAGCCGTTCGGCCGCTGCCACCCCGGGGAACGCCGACTTGAAGATGTCGGCGGCCCGGAAGACGAGCCAGCCGATCACGGCCGGCAGGCCGCCGAGGCCGATCGTGGCGACGAAGGTCCCAGCGGCCTCGTCCACCACCACCCACCCCGGGTCTTTGTCGTCCTCGTCGCGGGCAAAGGGGGCAGACGACCACACGGACAGCGCGATCACGACCACCGTGGCCACGGCCTGCGCCGGCCAGCCGATGCGGCCGAGCGCAAGGCGCATCCCCAGCGCCAGCGCCGCACCGACG
>CAZCRP010000147.1:0-7212 GCA_964501055.1 uncultured Acidimicrobiaceae bacterium | reverse complement strand
ATGTCACCACGCAGGTGACGCTTAGTATCGCGGCGACCATGAACCCGATCGCGCGTGCGGTGGAGATCGGGATCGCCCTGGGCGACGGCGCGGTCGCGGCCTCGAAGGGGGATGAGTACGGGGCGTTGTCAGCCGCAGCATCCGTCGCGCCGCTTCCCGGCTTCGGCACCGGGACTGCCCTCGCTCGCAAGCTCGGCCTCGCTGGCGAGGCCGTGGTGCGGGTCCCGCCCCTGTCGGTTCCCGGCGGCCACGGCGCCGGCACCTCCGAGTCCGTGATGCTCTTTCTCGACCGCGCCCGCGCCGGCGGCACAGAGCCCGCCGAAGAGGACGTGCCGGCGATCGAGCGTATCTGCCGGCAGGTCGAGGGCATCCCGCTCGGCATCGAGCTCGCCGCCGCCCGTCTGCGGGCGATGTCCCCGACCGAACTCGCCGATCGGCTGGAGGAGTCCTTCCGAGTGCTTGCGGGCCGGACCAAGACCGCCCTTCCCCGGCACCGCACGCTCGAGGCGACGATCGATTGGTCGTACGAGCTGCTGGATGTCGACGAACGGGCCCTGTTCAGAAAGATCTCGGTCTTCGCGGGAGGTTTCGACCTGGAGGCGGCACAGGCCGTCGCCGAGTGCCGGGAGGCGCTCGACCTGATCGACTCGCTGGTCGACAAGTCGCTCGTGATGTCCTGGTGGACCGACGACGGGACACGCTTTCGGTTGCTCGAACCGGTCCGCCAATACGCCCGCGCACGTCTGGAGGAGGAGGCCGAGGTGGATGCCGCCCTCGACGCCCATGCCCGGCACTTCACTCGATTCGTCGCCCTGGCGAGCCCCCACATCCGGGGTATCGAGCAGACGAGGTGGGACCGCAGGCTGGACGTCGAGTACGACAACATCCGGCTGGCGTTCCGCACGTTGCGGGAGTCGGATCGGATCGATCTCCATCTCGCGATGGCCTTCGACCTGTTCATGTACTGGGTCCATTCCTGCCTTCACCTCGAAGCCATCGAGACGTGTGTCGCGGGTCTCGAGGCTGCCGGGCCCGACGTCGAGCGGGAACTCATCGTCAAGGTCTGGTTCGTGGTGGCCTGCCTCGGCGCGGAGACCACCAGCCCGGCCGCCATCGACCACGCCCGGCGGGGGCTGGCGGCGGCCCGCGCGTTCGGCGATCCCTCCGCCATCGCACGGATGGAGCTGGCGCTCGGAGCCGCCATCCGCCACTCGACATCCGATCCCGCGTACCTCGAGCATCTGGTGGCGGCCCGGGAGGCCTTCGACAGGAAGGCCGAGGGGCAGTGGTGGGACCCGGACTGGGATCGGGCATTCCTGAACTTGTTGCTCGCCGCCTACCTGCCCTCGTCCGACGAACGCGTGCGCGAACACGCTGAGGTGGCGGCGACGATGTTCGAACGGACCGGTGACAGGGCGATGCTGGGTGCCACCCTCACCGAGGGCATAGGACAGCACTTCCCCGACATGGATCGCATGAAGGGCGACCTCCGGAGGGCGCTCGAGATCTTCGAGGACGTGCGGGCGGGCTACTTCCAGTCCCATGCCAGGATGATCCTCGGCGTGCTCCTCCACTTCGGCGACGAGCCGGACGAGGCGGCGGTTCACCTGGCAGGAGCGGCCGACCAGCTCGAGGACTTCGGTGACTTCAACTGCTGGGCGACCTCGTTCCGCTGGCTGGCGGAATGTGAATCGGAGTTGGGGCTGACCGACCCCGCCCGCGTCAGGCTGGTCGAGGTGATCGAGCGCTTCGACGAACTCCCGATGCACGAGGTGGCCCTACCCCGGACCCTCGACGCCGCGGCCATCGTGCTGGCCGCCGCCGACCTCCACGAACCTGCCGCGGTCGTCCTCGGATGCGCCGAGTCTGTCCCCTTCACGAGCGAGACCATCCTGCCCCGTGCCGCCCGTCTGGAGAAGCTCGCAGCGACTCTCGACGAGACCTTGGGGCGACCGGCGACCGCGGCACTGCGGGCCGAGGGAGCCGGCGTCGACCCCCGCGAGTGCCTGGCCCGGGCCAAGGAGTGGCTGGCGGGCTGAGGGTCGCGGCTCAGTCCTGGCCGATGTCCTCCGCCCATACTTCCGGGTGCGAGTCTTCGAACGCCCGCATCATCTCGATGCACTCCGAATCGTCAAGGACGACGATCTCCACTCCGTGCTCGGCCAGCCACGCGTGACCGCCGACGAACGTGGTGGCTTCGCCGATCACCACCCGGGAGATGCCGAACTGGCGGACGAGGCCCGAGCAGTACCAGCACGGGGACAGCGTGGTCGCCATGGTCGTCCCCCGATAGCTGCGGCGGCGGCCCGCTGCCCTGAAGGCCGCCGTCTCCCCGTGCACGGACGGATCGCCGTCCTGCAGCCGACGATTGTGGCCGGAGCCCCACAGTTCGCCGTCCGGCCCGAACAGCGCCGCTCCGATGGGGATGCCTCCCGCGGCGTATCCCGTTCTCGCCTCCGCCTTCGCCACCGCCAGCATCCCTCGATCGTCCATCCGCTCATCCTCGCGTGCCGCGCGGCACGGTGGCGTATCCGTCAGTCCCCAGCGGGAAGCACCGCGGCGAGGAAGGCGGTGATCGCCTCGACGGACTCCTCACCGGCGAGGAGCGCCCAGTCGTTGTGATCCGCCCCCTCCACCGTCACGAATCGATGTGGTCGCCGCGCGGCGTCGAAGAGGGCTCTGCTCTGTTCGAGGGGGACGATGCGATCCGCCGAGCCGGCGATCACCAGCACCGGGACGTCCACGTCGGCGATCAGCTCAATGTTCGGATAGTGGTCGCGCAGCAGCCACGAGTTCGGGAGGAACGGGTAGTGCACCGACGCGACGGCGGCCAGCGACGAGAACGGGGACCGGAGAATGAGTCCGGCCGGCGGGTCCTCGGAAGCGAGCCGCAGGGCCACCGCGGCCCCGAGCGACTCTCCGAAGTAGGCGATGCGCGACGGGTCCACCTCGGGTCGGGACAGGGCGTACGACAGGGCTGCCCGGGCGTCTGAGGCGAGGCCCGTCTCCGACGGACGTCCCGGGTTGCCCCCGTATCCGCGATAGTCGACGAGGAGCACCGCGAATCCGCGCTCACGCAACGCATCGGCCAGGGGCAGTCGTCCGCTCCGGTTACCGGCGTTGCCGTTGAACACCAGCACCGTCGCGGTGGCGTCGGGAACCGGCAGGAACCATGCCCGGAGGGTGAGTCCGTCAGCCGTCTCGTACCCGACGTCTTCGACCCAGGCCGGGAGGTCGGCCAGCCGCTGGGAGGGGAGGTAGATCAGGCGGCGCTGGAAGAGCCAGACGGCGCCCACGAACACGACCACCGCCGCGAGCGCCCAGACGGCCGTGGAGCGGACATTCATCGGCGCACACCACCCCGGGCGGCGACATTCACGGACTGGTCGACCACCTGCGACATGTGCCTGACTGTAGGGAGGCACATCACGCCGGACACAGGCGCGCGCGGACTTGCACCTGGGAGGCGGCGGAGAAACCGGAAGGGATGCCGTACCGTGGCGGCATGCCCACCGAGCCCGCGTCGCCCCGCCACGACCTGATCGTCGTCGGCGGCAACTTGGCGGGTCTCTCGATCGCCGTGGAGGCGACGGAGGCGGGACTCGAACGGGTGCTGGTGATCGAGTCCGGTTCCGACGTCGCCGCACCAGCCGTGGTCGGCCAGCACGGACTCCGGGTGGCGAGGTCCGAGACGGTGCACGCTTTGCGCCGAAGCCCGGACGGGGTCCTGGTCGTCACGGATGCAACCGAGTACCTGGCGACGGCGGTCGTCGTGGCGACCCGGCCGGACCGATCCGCCGTCGCGGGCCCGCCTGACATATCCGGGTCCTTGGTGGCATGTGCCGCCCAGCCACCGGCGGAAGTCGCCGGCGCCATCGTGCTCGTGGTCGGCCCCGGTGAGGACGCCGCCGAACAGTCGATCGACCTGGCGCGGCAGGGAGCGAGCGTCGTGCTCGCCCTCGGCGGTGGCGACCCCGCCGGTCTCTCGCGGCTCGCCAGGCGGACCCTGCTGCACATGGAGGCCGAACGCCGAATGACGGTGCTGTGGGTTTCGAGGCCCGACGCGGTCGTAGAGCTGGACGGCCGGCCGGTGGCGTACTTCGCGGACTCGCGGACGCCCGACCTCGCCGTCGACCATGTCGTGTACGTCCCGCCGCCTGCAGGCAGTGCCGCCGGCCTGGGAGCCATAGACATCGCCGACGGAGACTCCGATGGTCTCCCCGTGTGGTGGGCCTGCGAGTTCGGCCGCAACGGCTCGCACGCTCGACCGGTGGCGGTGGCACCGGGCGAAGCGTGGCAGACGATCCGTCGCGCCTGCTTCGCAGAGCTCGCCCCTCCCTCCGGTCGGCCGCGGGTGTGGCGGCCCGGTGATCAGACACGCATCGACGAGTTGCGTCAGATTCACTACAACGCCGTCATCACACGCTTCGATCGCGTGCATCCCGATCTTTGGAGGATCCGTATCCGTCCAGACGACGGAGACACCGCGCACCTCGCCGGGCAGTACGTGACGCTGGGGCTCGGGTACTGGGAGCCACGAGTCGATGCGGCCCGCGACCGGGGCATCGAGCGCCGGTGGCATCGGCTCGTGCGGCGCTCCTACTCGATCTCCAGCCCGATTTTCGACGCGGACGGCTCCCTGACCGACCCGTCGACCTCCGACACGCTCGAGTTCTACATCGTGCTCGTGTCACCGAGCCCGGATCGGGTTCCTGGTCTGACTCCACGGCTGGCCGTGAAGCGGGACGGTGACCGCATCCACCTCGGAGCCAGGGTGGCCGGGCACTACACGCTCGAGCCGATCACCGACCCGACTACCCACGTCGTGCTGTTCTCCACCGGCACCGGCGAGGCCCCGCACAACGCCATGGCGGCCGAACTCCTGCGCGCCGGCCATCAGGGTCCGATCGTGGGGGTGGCGTGTGTCCGTCACCGGCGCGACCTCGGGTATCTCGCCGAACATCGGCGCCTGGAGGCGGAATATCCGAACTACCACTACTTCCCACTCGTGACCCGCGATCCCTCCGACGGTGTCAGGCGCTACATCCAGGACGTGATCGCCGAGGACCTGCTGGCCGCTCACTTCGGCATCGAGCTTCGGCCTGCCGACACGCACGTGTTTCTCTGCGGCAATCCGGCGATGATCGGTGTCCCGACAAGGTGGTCGGACGCGGGTGTACCGGTGTTCGAAGGCGATGCGGGGGCGTGTCAGCTCCTGTTCGAGCGCGGTTTCACCATCGACCGACGCGGGTTGCGGGGAAACGTCCACTTCGAGAAGTACTGGTAGCCGCCGGCCGACAGCCGGCGGCGAGTTCCGGCGTCGCGTCGACAGGCGGCCGTATCCTGAGCCGGCCAGTCGTTCCAGGAGTTCCCGATGCACGCCCGCAATGTCCGCTCTCTCGCCACTGCCGAGGCCGGGGCGGTGATCGTGGGCATGTACCCGGGCAGGCGGCCGGCGGCCGGCACGGCTGCAGTGATGAAGGCGATCGGCGGAACGTGGATCGAAGGTGCCTTGGAGGCCGCCGGGTTCGAGGGAGAGATCGGGCAGTCCGCCATCCTGCCGAACACCGAACCGGCCGGCCCACGCCTGTTGGCGGTGGTGGGGCTCGGATCCGACCTCGACCTCGAGGGGCTGCGGCAGGCCGCGGGTCACGGCCGGCGCGCCGTCCCCGCCAAGACGCGGACCATTGCGACGACGCTGCACCGGGTGGCCCTGGACGGGGCGCCGAGCGCGGTGCTCGAAGGAGTCGCGCTCGCCGATTACGCGTTCGAGACATACAAGTCGAAGGCCGAGACTCGCGACGAGCTGCAGATCGAGCTGATCGGCGGTCCGCGCGATCTCCCGGCACTGGCTGTCGCGGCGGACGTCATCGCCGATGTGGTGGGCTTCGCTCGCGACCTCGTCAACGAGCCGCCGCGGGGGAAGGCCCCGCACGCCATGGCCGAGCGCATCGCTTCGGTGGCTTCCGGCGCCGGGGTCAATCATGAGATCTGGGAGGGTGACCATCTGCATGAGCATCGGATGGCGGGACTGCTGGCGGTGGGGGGAGGGTCGCACCGTCCGCCCTGCATGTTGCGTCTCGACTACCACCCTCAGGGCGCCAAGTCCCGTCTCGCGCTGGTCGGCAAGGGAATCGTCTTCGACTCCGGTGGCCTCAACATCAAGTCGACGGAGTTCATGGCGACGATGAAGTCCGACATGGCGGGGGCAGCGGCAGTCGCCGGCGCGGTGGTCGGTCTCGCCCGGCTGGGGGTCAAGACCGGGGTGACGGCGTACTTGGCGCTGGCCGAGAACCTGCTCGGAGGAGGTGCCCAACGGCCTTCCGACGTCATCACGTATCGCAACGGCACCACGGTCGAGGTCGGGAACACCGATGCCGAAGGTCGCCTGGTCATGGCGGACGCCCTCTGCCTGGCAGTGGAGGATGATCCTGATCTGATCGTCGACGTCGCCACGCTGACGGGAGCGACGAAGGTGGCGCTCGGACCGAAGATCGCCGGCATCTACGCCCGCGACGAGGGGCTGGCCGAGAAGGTGCAGCGGGCCGCCGACAGTGCCGGGGAGAGGGCGTGGACGTTGCCGATGCCTCCCGACTACCGCAAGTGGAACGAGTCGGCGGTGGCAGACGTCAAGAACACGTTCAGCACCCGCTACGGCGGTGGCATCGGCGCGGCGTTGTTCCTGGAGGAGTTCGTGGACGACAAGCCGTGGGTGCACATCGACATCGCCGGCCCCGCGTTCATGGACGACGCCGAGCATTACATCCCCAAGGGCGGCACGGGCTACGGGGTGCGCACACTCATCGAGTTGGCGTCGTCGTTGGCCGGGTGAGCGGGGAGCGCCTGGTCCGGGTCCCCGGCTTGCGGGGCTCCTGCACCTCTGCCGAAGCGGTGGCGGCGGCGATTCCGATCGCGGGCCGCTTCGAGTCTGGTGTTCGCCCCTGGCGCATCGGTACCGAAGACGGATGCGATCGGCTCGGTCGCTCCGTGCGATGGGAGGTGCGATGCGACCTCGAACGGCAACTGGCGGAAGCGGTCATCACGGTGGCGTTCACCTTCGGGGAGCACTCAGGCATTCACGAGGGAGCAGTTGCCTCGGTGCGGCTCGAGCCGTTCCCACCGCCGGGCAGCGAGCTCCAGCGCATGGCCGCCGCCCGTCAGATCACCGGCCGGCGGCTACGGGCCGTGTGGCGCCAGCAGATGCGGGAGCGC
>CAZCRP010000146.1:0-7352 GCA_964501055.1 uncultured Acidimicrobiaceae bacterium | reverse complement strand
CGCCGTCGAGTAGGTCGCGGGCGAGCATCCCGAGCGCGAACAGGTCGGCGGGCGGCGAGGGACCCGTCTCGCGCTCCTCGGGCGCCCGGTAGCGGGGCGACGATGTGATGGCCGTTGACCCGTTCGGGTCGATGAGCCGCGACGCGATCCCGAAGTCCGACAGGTAGGCGTTGCCCGAGCCGTCGAGCAGAACGTTGGCCGGCTTGAGATCGCCGTGCGCGAGGCCGTGGGAGTGAGCGTGATCGAGGGCGGAGCCGATCTGTGCGAGTATCCGACGTCCCGCGGTCCGGTCGATTCGACCACTCGCGCGCGCCATCTCCAGCGACCCGCCCGGCAGGAGCGCGAGCACCAGGTACGCCCGCTCGGCATCGCGCCAGAAGTCGATCATCGGCACGATGTGTGGATGGGCGAGACGGGCGATCGTCCGTGCCTCTGCCTCGAAGCGACGAGCAAAGGAGGGCTTGGAGACCAAGTCGGGCCGGATGGCCTTGACCGCCACCTCGCGACCAACCGACGGTTGGTAGGCCTTCCACACCACTCCGAACGCACCCTCCCCGATCTGCTCGCGCACCTCGTACCCCGGAAGCGACACGACCGATGCCCGCTCGTCGAATGCCGCGTCGGCGTCGGTGCGCAAGTCGGGGAAGTCGGCGGGAAGCCCCACGAACACCATCTGCGCCGCCCGCTCGGGAGCGGCCATGCCCCGCAAGTGCACTTCTCCCAGATGCCGCACCTGGAGGCCGGCCGGCGCGGCTGCCGTCACCTCCGCCTGCGCCGCGGCGGAGACCAGCACCTGACCGCCATGGGCGATCGCGCACAGGCGGGCAGCCCGGTTCAATGGGGGACCGAAGAAGTCGTCGCCCCGCGCCTCGACCTCTCCCACATCGATCGCCATCCGGACCCGCAGTGGGCCCACCTCACCCCATTCGGCCTCCGTCAACGCCCGCAACGCGGCTTCCGCTGCCTCGACCCCGGCGGCGGCGCTCGAGAAGACCGCCAGCACGCCGTCCCCCGTGTGCTTGAAGACCCGGCCCGCCGCCTGCGACACCGCCTCCTCGAGCAGCCTGTCGTGGGTGGCGAGCGCCGCCGCCATCGCCTGCGGGTGCTTGTCCCACAGCCTGGTCGACCCCTCGATGTCGGTCACCAGGAACGCAAGACGCTGCGTCACGGCACGGCTGGCTCCGCCCAGCAGGGCCTCGTCGTGCTCGAGGATCTTCAGCTCCAACTCCCGCAGCTCCGCGGAGGGTTCCACCCCGAGCTCCTCCGAGAGGTAGGCCTCGGTGCGCCGGAATGCCCGCAGCGCCTCCCCCTGTCGGCCTGACCGGTAGAGCGCCAGCATGTACTGGCCGCGGAAGCG
This sequence comes from uncultured Acidimicrobiaceae bacterium, assembly GCA_964501055.1. Taxonomy (GTDB): domain Bacteria; phylum Actinomycetota; class Acidimicrobiia; order Spongiisociales; family ZC4RG35; genus DATHWB01. Next base: position 5,995 of record CAZCRP010000146.1, on the reverse strand, counting down.
TTCCCGCAAAGGATGCTCCTCCGCCAGTGCCTCCAACTCGGCGATCAGGGCGCCATGGCGACCCGCTGCCAGTTCGGCGTCGATGCGCAGTTCGACCGCCTCGAGCCGCAGTTCCCCGAGCCGCCGCACCTCGGCATCGAGACCGGGGACGTCGCCGAGATCGGCATACGGCCGTCCGCGCCACCAGCTCAGCGCCTCGCGCAAATGGCGCGCGGTCTCGTCAGGTTCGGTCGCCAAAGCAGTGCGCGCCCGCTCGAGCACCGACTGGAAACGGAAGGCATCGATGCCCTCGGGATCGACAGCCAGGCGATATCCGCCGCGCTCGAACACCACCGATTCGCCGAGCACATGGCGGAGGTTCGAGACGTAGGTCTGCAACGTCGACCGAGCACCGGACGACGGTTCGTCGCCCCACAGACCTGCGATCAGCGACTCGGAAGCGACCAGGCGTGGCGCGGCCGCCACCAGCAGACCGAGGACCGCTCGTTGCTTCGGTCCGCCCAACTCGACCGGACGGCCCTCGACCAGGACCTCCACCGGTCCGAGCACCCGGATGTCCATCGTCGGAAGATACGCTTCTCCCCCGCCGCGTGCGTGGCCGGCGGTGGGGGCAGTTGTCCAGTTCATGTGCGACCGACCCCGGACTCTGCAGCCGACCGCCCGCCGGAATGCAGTCTCGACCATCGCTCGGTGTGTCGCCTCATGTTCGGCAGAGTGTCAGACGATCCTCCAAGAACTCGCCAAGGGGGCTGGCGGAAGCCGCCAAGGTGGGCGCGGCATCTCCGTTTCGGGAGCGTCACATCGTCCGACGAGTGCCCGCCGACGAACCGTGGGCTCCCAGCTACCGCCGCGGTACTCCTGAACCCTGGGTACTGGGAACCCCCGGCGTACGATGCGGGGATGCGCGACACCACCGAGGTCACCGAGGACGTCTATCGCTATCTGCTCGAGCACTCGATGCCGGCCGACGACGTCGTCGCCGATCTGCAGCGGGAGACATGGGAGTCGCTCCCGGAACGGGCCGGGATGCAGGTCGGGGGCGAGCAGGGGCGCCTCCTCCACCTCCTCGTCAAGCTGACCGGCGCCCGGCGGCTGCTCGAGATCGGCACCTTCACCGGCATGTCGTCGTTGTGGATGGCACGTGCCCTCCCCGCCGACGGCCATCTCCTGTGCCTCGACGTCAGCGACGAGTGGACCTCCGTCGCCCGCCGCTACTGGGAGCGGGCGGGGGTCGACCACCTGATCGAGCTCCGCCTCGGGCCGGCGCTCGACTCGTTGCGGGCGATGCCGCCGGAGCCGACCTTCGACCTGGCATTCCTCGACGCCGACAAGGGGAACTACCCCGCCTACCTCGACGAAGTGGTCCCTCGCCTCCATCCCGGCGGCCTGTTGGTCGCCGACAACGTGCTCTGGAGCGGACGGGTCGTTGACGGCGGGGACGAGACCGTCGACACCGAAGCGATCCGTCGCTTCAACCGGGTGGTGGTCGACCATCCGGAGTTGGATGCCGTCGTCCTGCCCATTTCGGACGGCATGACGTTGGCGCGGCGCCGCGACTGAAGTGCCTGCCCGTCATGGCCGCTGAGGTCCCGCTGATGACGACCCCACGTCCCGCCGTCATGCGAAGAGCCCTGCTGGCCTGCGTCGCGACGACGATCGTGACCGGATGTGCCACCCCCGAGCCGGTCCCGGACACGGCGACCGCCACCACCGCCGGCGGCACCACCACCACGGCTGTGGTGGCGGATCCTGCCACCCAGCAAATGGCGGCCGCCCGCGCCAGGTGGGCCGCGGCCGGGCTCGCCACCTACCACTTCGTGCTCGAAGACGACTGCGGCGAGTGCGATCCGGAGTGGGCGATGCCACGGGAGGTGGTCGTATGGGACGAGGAGGTCATCGACACCCTGCGCCGCAACCTCGGCGTCGACCAGCTGTTCGATGCGATCGAGGCGGCGATATCGGCCGGGGCAGCGGTCGAGGTCAGCTATCACGACCAGTTCGGCTACCCGATGGACGTGTGGATCGACCGGGAGGCGCGAGCCTACGACGGCGGCACGCACCTGGTGCTCCGCGACCTGGCGGCGGGACTCCCTGGGCTGGACATCACATCGGAGGGACTGGAGGCGGCCCGCCAGCGGTGGGCGGCGGCCGGCCCACCTGCCTACGAGTACCGGACGGACATCATGTGCGACTGCTCCTACGACCTCACGTTGTGGACCCTGGTGGAGGGCTCCCGGATCCTCGACTGGCGCATCGAGTGGTCACGGGACCCGGCTCCCGACGTCGCACCGTCGACGATCGACCAGCTGTTCTCCGATCTCCAGCGTCTCGTCTCCGAGGGCGAACTCGAGGAAGGCGGCGCCATCATCCGCGGCGGTGCCGCCTACCACCCCGAGCTCGGCTATCCGACCTGGATCGGGCTCGACGTCGAGGTCACCGACCCCTCGTCTCCCCTGGGTGATCTCCCTCCCCGCATCGTCTTCGCGGTCAGGGACGTCGAGCCGCACGACCTCAGCGAGAGCGAATACGACCGCGCCCTCGCCCGCTGGATGCGGGTCGGGCCGCGCGACTACACCTACCAACTGACGGTCCACGACGTCGTCGAGGGAACATTCGGACCTCCCCACATCGTGACGGTGGCGAATGGCGCGCTCGCGTCGGTCACCGGCGGCGATGCGCCGGTATTCGCCGGCACCGTCGACGACCTCTTCGACCAGATCGACGCGTGGACCCGGGCCGCCTGGCAGGTCGACGTCGTCTACGACGCCCGGCTGGGCCATCCGGTGCTCGTCGTGGCGCACCACGGGGACGAGACCGTCGCGTTCTCGATCGAGGAACTCCGACCGGGCTGATCCGTATGAACGGACGTCAGCCCGACGGCATCCGGTAGCCCATGCCGCGCACCGTCTCGATGGCGTCGGCGCCGAGTTTGCGGCGGAGATAGCCGACGTAGACGTCCACCACGTTGCTCGCCCCGTCGAAGTCGAAGCCCCAGACCCTGGACAGCAGCTGCTCGCGGGAGAGCACCTGATCGGGATGGGACATGAAAGTCTCGAGGAGCGTGAACTCCCTGGCGGACAGTTCGACCTCGCGGCCGCCAACCCTCACCTTGCGTGCCCGCATGTCCATCGTCACGCCTGCCACCGCCAGCTCGACGACGCTCGAGGTGCCGCGGTCGCGAAGGCGCACCCTCACCCGCGCCAGCAGCTCCTCGAACCGGAACGGCTTGGTGACGTAGTCGTCGGCCCCGCCTTCCAGACCGGCCACCGTGTCCCTGGTCTCCTTGCGCGCGGTGAGGATGATCACCGGCAGACGCTCGCCCCGGCCTCTGATCTCCGCCAGGACTTCGTGGCCATCCTTGCCCGGGAGTCCGAGATCGAGGATCACAATGTCGAAGTCCTCGTCCCTGGCGGCGTGCGACGCGGTGGGTCCGTCCTCGACGACCAGCGTCGTGAACCCCTCCGCCCTGAAGCCCTTCTCGAGGAACGAGGCGATGCCCGGCTCGTCCTCTGCGATCAGCACCCGGCTCATCCGACCTCTCCGATCGGGATTCGGATCGTGAACGTCGCCCCGCCGGAGACAGCATCTTCGACCGACACCGAGCCTCCGTGCCCCTCGGCGATGGCGGCCACGATCGCCAATCCGAGACCGGCGCCTTCGGTCGATCGGCGACCTCGCGTCCCGCGGGCGAAGCGCTCGAACAGCCGCGCCTTTTCATCGGCCTGCAGGCCCTGGCCATCGTCGCGCACCCACAGGACCGCCTCGTCGCCGCGCAGCGCCGCGCCGATCGCCACCGGCCGGCCGCGGGGGGTGTGCTCGGCGGCGTTGCGAATCAGGTTCATCATTGCCTGCGTGAGTCGCTGCTCATCGGCTGCGATGACCGCTTCCTCCCGGGACTCGAGCGTCCACGGGCGCTCGTCGAGCACCTTGGCCTTGGCGAGCAGCTCGTCGGTGAACGTCCCGAGGTCCATCGGGTGGGGTTCGATGAAATCGGTGTTCTCCGCCTTCGCCAGCAGCAGCAGGTCGTCGACGATCCGAGCCATGCGATCGAGCTCATCGGTGACGAGGGCCACCGTGGTGCGCCGGTCGGCCGGGTCGTCGCCCATCAGCTCCAGGTTCCCGCGGATGACGGTGATCGGCGTGCGCAGCTCATGACCGGCGTCGTCGACGAAGCGGCGCTGGGTATCGAACGCTTCCTCCAACCGGTCGAGCATCGAGTTGAACGTCCGGCCGAGATCTGCGATTTCGTCGTGCCCGGAGACGGGGATGCGGCGTGACAGGTCTGTGTCGGAGATGCCCGCTGCCGTGTCTCGCAGCTCACGGAGCGGCCGCAGCACACCCCCCGCCGCCACCCAGGCCAACGTGGAGGCGACGATGAAGATCGTCCCGTATACGAGGGCGCCCAGGCGGACCACGTCGTTGATCGATGCCAGGCGGCTTTCCATATGGATCGCCACCACGAACACCCCGAGCACCTCGCCCTCGAGCTCGAGCGGCACCGCCAAGTAGCGCATGGGTGCCCCTTCCCACTCGACCTCGGCTCGCACGGGGGCCGTGACGGAGGCCCAGTCGGCGGCGAGCTCCGACGTGGCGAGCGCCGCGCCGGCGACGTCGGTCTTGTAGGGCAGGCCGTCGATGAGCGTCACGATCGCCTCGCCCTCCAATGCCACGTTGCGGGAGAGAAAGACGTCGAAGATGGCCTCGACGTCACCTGCGAACGGCTCCCCGGTGGACGGGTCGACACCACCCGCGAGTTGGCGCAGTTCGCTCACCTCCTGGTCGAGTGCGAGGTCGGCGTCGACGACCGCCTGCCTGAGAAGCAAGGCACGCTGGAGCAGTAGGGCCGCAACGAGTGCCACGGCCAGCAACAACACGTACCAGCCGAGAATCCGCGTCCGAGCCGAGATCGACCGGCGCTCAGTCGTCGTCGGCACTGTCGTCCGAGCCGTCGAGATCGTCGAAGCTGTCGTCGAGGTCATCGACCGGCGGCGGGCTCGTGGGCGGCGCGGACTCGAAGTCTGACGCGTCCGAGTCGTCGTCGCCGGTCGAGTCCGACTCCCGGAAGTCGACCACCCGGGACGGGACGACGAAGAAGCCGGCCGCGGGAGGGCTGGCAGGGGGCGCGGTGCCGGTCAGCTCGACCGCCCCGGCCACCGGGACCGGATCGGTGTCGAACAGCGCGTCGATGGCGACCAGCGTGACCGCCACGAGGGAGACCACCACGACGCCGGTGGTGCGATACATCACCTCAGGCTACGACCCAGGGCGCGGTGCGAGGGAGGCCGATCGGGCGCATCGGCCCCCCTCGCGGAGAGCGGTCGTCAGTCGGAGTCATCCGGGCTGTCGAACGAGTCGGACGAGTCGGGTGAATCGAAGGAGTCGAACGTCTCGGGAGAGTCGAACGAGCCGGAGGCCTCGACTTGGTCGAACGCCTGTACCGAGTCGTCCGTCGCATCTGCGCTGAGCGACAAGCTGTCGAACGACGGGCTGGCGTCCGGAGAGTCGAGGCTGATGTCGAACGGCACGAACGAGCCGCCGGTACGCGCGAGGTCGTCGGTGACGGTGATCCGGTCGTTGAGGTCGATTGCCCGCGGCACGTCATCGGTGCTCGGGGAGGCGACGGCGATAGCCCCGATGCTGAGCGTGGCCGCGGTGGCGACCCCGGTGACCAGCTTCCAGTTCCTCGATCCCTTCCACTGCTCCTTGATCTGCATGAGTCCTCCTGGTCTGTTGGAACTCAGCGTGCGGCACGGAGGTGAGATCGTCCTGAGAGGACGATGAGAGGGTTCTCATCCGCCAGCCCCTGTTCGGCGTGGGCGATGCGCCGGCGAACAAGCATCGGCCAGTCCGGTTCCTGCACCCGGAAAGGGCCGGTGGCCAGTCCGAGCCGCACCGCCGCCGTGCGCCGGATCAACTCCTCGGGGTCACGGCGGGCGAGCCACTCCCGGGCCAGCTCCGTCGCGAACCGGTGGACCCGCTCCGGCTGCGGGGCGTG
>CAZCRP010000145.1:0-7390 GCA_964501055.1 uncultured Acidimicrobiaceae bacterium | reverse complement strand
GGAATCGATCCGTTGTTGCACCCGTGCACGGACGCGGTCCAAGAACTCGGCGGGAACAGCCGCCAGGTCTGTCTCGATGCTCTGCTCGAACAGGGCATCTTGCTCAGCCGGCGACGAAGCGTGGGTCCGCGAAGGATGCATCGTTCTCACTGGTCACCCCGGTCGTGCTCACCCCACGCTTCACCGCTAGAGCCGAGGCCACTGCCGGCGCCGACCCGCGAACCGTCGACGACTCGTGGGGGCGGGATCTGGCCGGCGTGCGGCGCATGACTGCTCGACACAGGCGCATCGACCGCGCCGAGGAATCCGATGTCCATGCGGGAAGGTTCCTGCACATGCAGCCGTCGTTGGACGAGTCGCGCTGGAAGCTGTGGGGTCAGCTGTCCGGCGTGGACGGCAGGATCGTCGACAAGGCGATCCAGGCGGCGGTCGACTCCCTGCCGGACGATCCGCACACCACCGTCTCACAGGATCGCGCCGACGGCCTGGTGTCGGTGGCGTCAGAGTGGCTATCCGGCGAGGTCGGTGGCCACGAACTGTTCGCCGAGATCTTCGTCGACGCCGAGCTTGCCTCGGTCACCGACGGGGAGGCGGGCGCCACCGTTGTCTCCGGCCCGCGGATAGGGGCGAAGACGCTCGCCGAGATACTTTGCTCCGGCACGATGCGGGTCAACTTCCAGTTTCAGGGAGGAATGGTCTCGACCACACCATCCAGTCGCACCATTCCCGGTGCGATACGAAATCGGGTGTTGTTCCGAGACGGGCACATGTGCGTCATCGCCGGTTGCACGTCGCGTACGCGACTGCAGATCCACCACTTGGAGGCCTTCGCGGCGGGTGGAACGCACGATCCCGACAACCTGATCACCGTCTGCTGGTACCACCACCACGTGGTAATCCACCAGGAAGGGCGCAGGATCGACCCCGACTCGCCGCCGCAACGGCGCACCTTCGTCCGCACCCGTCCGGTGCGCGCCGGACCCTGAATCGCGGAAGCTCGACCCACCCCTCTTCCGTCTTCGATTTCGGTTTGGTCAACGCGCCGGGCTCTGCATCGCGGGTGAACCGCGCCTGGTGGTCCCGTCGCGCTTGCCATCGGAGCACCGCCCGCCTCATCCTTCTTCCTCCTGCGCAGCACGAACGACGGCCATGAGCGGCTGCTTCAGCCGGGCCGCCAGCGTCGGCTCGCCGCGGGCCAGCTCGTCGAGAAACGCCCGGGTAGCCGCGTCGATCGCTCCCAGCAGGGTCTCCGGCTCGAGCCGGTCGACGAGCGTGGCCAGCAGTGGGTCCCGCTCGGCGGCGGGCAAAGCGTCCACATGCACGAACTCACTGGCGTCGTGACCGTGACGCTCGGAGGCGAGCGTGAGCGTCCGGTTCCGCACCCGCTGCAGGTAGAAGAGCGCCCGCCACGGCTTGTGACGGTTGACTGCGACACAGGCATGAACGACGTCATGCCAGGCGTAGCCTGCCTGGTCGGACCATGCGGGAGTCGGGGTCCACGGCTGGGCGGACTCCGCTGCCCTGGTCGCGCGCCCGGTGCGATCGAACGAGACCCGTACCGGTGCCCAGACGGCGAAGTCGGCGCTGGGTGTGAAGGACAAGTCGACCTCCAGGCCGTTGTCCAGCAGGAAGCCGCGAACCAGAGTCGGACCGAAGGCGGTGGCGTAGTGGTGGGCGACCGCAAGCTCGCGCGAGAGCCCCGCGACCCAGTCGGTCGCGACGAGGTCGCTGGACTCGGAGTCGTCGACGACGAAGGCGACATCGATATCGGACCAGCGATCCGCGGTCCCACTTCCCATGGAGCCCGTGACCACGCCCGCCTCCAGGCGGAGGTCCTCTTCGCCGCGATGCAGGACCCAGGCGAGGGTGGCATCGCGCTGGCGGGGCGTGAAGATCACGGCGGCAGTCTCGCGAGACGGCGACGGCTCCGCCACCGGTGCGGGCTCCGGCGATGGATGGACGGTCTAGGTGTGGGGGCCCGACTTGGCCACCGCTTCGTCGACCCCGGCGGCGTAGGCGGCGAAGTTCGCCTCGAACATCCCGGCCAGATTGCGGGCCGCCTTCTGGAAGGCGTCCCGATCCGACCAGGTCTGCTCCGGGATCAGGAGTTCGGAAGGCACGCCCGGCACGGACGTGGGCACCGACAGGCCGAACAGTGGGTCCTCGACGTACTCGACGTCGTCGAGGGCTCCTTCCAGCGCGGCGTTCAGCATCGCCCGTGTGTACGGGATGCAGATGCGGCTGCCGACCCCGTACGGCCCGCCGGTCCAGCCGGTGTTGATCATCCACACCCGACAGTCGTGCTGGTCGATCTTCCCGGCGAGCACGTTGGCGTAGTAGGAGGGCGGGAGCGGCAGGAACGGCGCTCCGAACCAGGCCGAAAAGGTCGCCGACGGTTCAGTGACCCCGCGCTCGGTGCCGGCCAGCTTGGCCGTGTAACCGCTGAGGAAGTAGTACATGGCCTGCTCCCGGGTGAGCCGCGAGATGGGCGGCAGCACCCCGAAGGCGTCCGCCGACAGGAACACGATGTTGGTCGGATGCGGCCCGGTCATGGTCGGCTCGGCATTCGGGAGGTGGCCGAGGGGGTAAGAGCACCGGGTGTTCTCCGTCTTCGACGCGTCGTCGAAGTTCGGCCGGCGGGTGTCCGGGCTGACGACGACGTTCTCGAGGATGGTCTCGAACCGGTTGGCGGCGTCGAAGATCAGCGGCTCGTCGGCACGCGACAGGTTGATGGTCTTGGCGTAGGAGCCGCCCTCGATGTTGAAGATCCCGTCGGTGCCCCAGCCGATCTCGTCGTCGCCCACCATCAGCCGGGCGGGGTCGGTGGCCAGCGTCGTCTTTCCGGTGCCTGACAACCCGAAGATGACCGCCGCGTCGCCACGCTCCCTCCCCACGCTCGCCGAGGCGTGCATCGACAGGACGTCGCGTTTGGGCAGGAGGTAGTTCATCACCGAGAACACCGACTTCTTCATCTCGCCGGCGTACGTGGTACCGCCGATCAGCAGCACCTTCTCGTCGAAGCTGGTGCAGATGAACACCTCGCTGCGGGTGCCGTCGCGTTCGGGCACCGCCTGGAAGCTGGGAGCGTGGACGATCGTGAAGTCGGGGACGAAGGCCTCGACCTCGTCGGAGATCTCGAACCGCCGCCGCAGGATGAACATGTTGCGGCAGAAGAGGGAGTGCCACGGACTCTCGGTGATCGCGCGGACCGACAGCCGGTTCTTGGGATCGGCGCCCGCATACAGGTCTTGGACATACAGCTCGCGCCGGCCGAGGTGATCACACACCCGGCCGTACAGCGCGTCGAACACGTCCCGCTCCATGGGATGGTTGATGTCGCCCCACCAGATGTCTCCCTCCGTGCTCGCCTCCCGCACCACGTACTTGTCCTTGGGGCTGCGGCCGGTGTACGGCACCGTCTCCACGACGAGCGCCCCTTTGTGGGCGATCGCGCCTTCGCCGCGGCGGAGGGTCTGCTCGTACAACGCGGGGGTGGGCAGGTCCCAATGGACCTTCTCACGCGGGGTGATCCCATGTGGTGTCAGCGATCGCATCGGAGGCTCCTGGGGGATTCTTCGGAGGCCAGAGTACGCCTTCAGGCGGCCTCCGCCGCCGCCGACGGGAACGGCACGTCAGTCGTAGATGAGCGGCAGGTCCTCCCACGCCGTCTCGGCGCCGCGACGGCGATGGGCCTCGAACTGCTCGTCCCCCAGCGCGGATCGGACCAGCTCGACGGTGGCGGCGATCATCCGCTGGTCTGAGCTGAGCAGACGCACCGAGGCCGTCTCGGTGAGGCGATCGGCGAAACCCGCCAGGACGGCGGCGGTCTCGTGCTCGAGGCGCCGCGCGGCGACCAGGGACCAGAAGTGCGCCGCATTCATACGCGTGTACACGTCCACCACTTGCTGCGGTTCGTCGGGATGGTTCCTGCGAAAGGCCTCGATCGCCTCGTCGACCTCACCCGTCTCGAGAAGCAGCATCGCCGCTTGCCAGGCGTGGGGACCGGGCGCGTTCGGGCCGACCACGGTTTCGACGCGGCGTAACGATTCGATGGCCTCGGCGAACCGTCCGGTCGCCCGTTCCGCATGGGCGCGGAAGCTGCGGAGCATGGCCTCCTCCCACTCGTCGACGGGCACGCGCCGGCTGGTGAACTCGATGACCCGGTCGTATTCCTCGGCGAGGGTGGCGAACGCCATGCGCACCACCGCGTCGTGGATCGACACCCCGGCCGCGACTGCGGCGTCGACCAGGCCGAGCACCTCGTCCTCGAACTCGCGGCTGTTCGTGAACCAGGCGGTGAGGAACCGGTTCTGGACCGCAGACGCCCACCGGGGGCTCCCCGCCGAGCGGAGGAGGTCGTGCGCCTCCCGGAACAACAGGTCGGCCCCCATCGCGTCGACGTTGATCATGTGGGCGGCGAGTGCGTTGGCCAGCAAGCCGCGTTGCCCTGGCTCCAGATCCGACTCGAACAGGCGCTGGACCCTCGGCAACATTGTGTCCATCGCCTCGACATCGGACAGGTTGCCGGCATCGGTGAGTGCGTAGGCGGCGCCGACGGGCACGAAGGGCGATGCGCCGTCCTCGACCTGAGCGAGCGCCGACGTGATCCACTTGAGGGCCTCTCGGTACATCACCCGGTTCCAGAAGTACATCCGCAGGTTGCAGGCCAGCTCCAGCGCCAACTCGGCCTGGTCCGACTCCAACGCCCATGTCATCGCCGCCCGGAAGTTCCCGAGGTCGTCGGTGGTGCGATCCATGGCGGTGAAGTCGTCTCCGTCGAGCGCGTCACTGATGTCTCGCGAGACATGCCGGAAATACTCGGCATGGCGCAACCGCGCCTCGTCGGCTTCGCCTGCCTCGAACAGCTTGTCCAGCGAGTACTGGCGAACCGTCTCGAGCAGGCGGTAGCGGGGCCGGTGGTCGCTGTCGAATGTCACGACCGAGGCTTCCACCAGCCGCCCGAGCAGGTCCAGCACCTCGAAGCGAGACAACGCCTCCCCGGAGCAGACCTCCTCCGCCGCCTCGTATGTGAACCCGTCGTAGAAGACCGACAGCCGCCGGAGCAGGGCCTGCTCGGGAGGGGACAAGAGGTCATAGGACCAATCCATCATCGCTCGCAGTGTGCGCTGGCGTTCGACCGCCGTGCGACTCCCACCTGTCAGGAGCCGGAAACGATCGTTGAGGTGCTGGGCGATCTGTTCGACGCTCATCATCTTCAGCCGGGCGGTCGCCAACTCGATCGCCAGCGGAATCCCGTCGAGCCGAACACACAAGTCCGCCACCGTGGAGAGGTTGTCCTCGGTGATGGTGAACCCGGGCTGCACGAGCCGCGCCCGCTCGGCGAACAGCTCCACTGCTGCCGCGTCCTCGTCGACTCGGAGGGATGGCACCCGCCACAAGACCTCACCCGTCACGGCGAGGCCCTCTCGACTCGTGGCCAGGACATGCACCTCGGGGCAGGCCCGCAGCAGCGAGTCCACGAAACCGGCGACGTCCTCGATCAAATGCTCGCAGTTATCGATGATCAGCAGCGCGCGCCGGGCGGCCAGGTACTTGAGAAGCCGTCGGTCGGCAGTGCTGGTCGAGTCTTGCGGGACCGACAACGCGTTGGCGACGGTGTCGGCGAGAAGGCCGGCCTCGGCCAAGGGCGCCAACTCGATGAACCACGCCCCGTCGGCGAACTCCATCAGGAGATCCGCCGCCACCTGGAGGGAGAGGCGGGTCTTGCCCACACCACCGATGCCGGTGAGCGTCACCAGCCGCGACTGCCGGACGAGGTCCGAGACCTCCTTGATCTGTGCCTCCCGACCCACGAAGGTGCTGAGTTGGATGGGGAGGTTGTGCGGAGCGCGTTCGAGCGTGCGCAACTCCCGGTCGTCGTCTGCTCCCGTCGTGATGAGCCGGCTGATGCGGACCGGTTCGCCGAGGTCCTTCAGACGGTGCTCCCCGGCATCCGCGAAGCTGGTTCCCTCCGGCGGGCGCTCGCCGACCAGCCGGCGCGCAGCCTCCGACACGATGATCTGACCACCGTTGCCGGCGTCCATGAGCCGCACGGTGCGGGTCACGGTCGAACCGAAGTAGTCGCCGTCGCGGGGCTCGGCCTCACCGGAGTGCACCCCGATTCGCACCCGGAGGGACGGGCCCTTCCACGGTTCGGACGCGACCGCCGCTGCCACCGCGGTGGCCGCGCCCAGAGCGGCCGACACTGACTCGAACGCCGCCCCGAAACCGTCTCCGGTGTGCTTGAACACCACGCCGCCCGCCTCGGCGACGGCCAGCCGCACGATCTCGTCGTGTCGCTCGAGGGAACGGGCCATGCCTGCCGCGTCGGCCTCCCACAGCCGGGTGCTGCCCTCGATGTCGGAGAAGACGAAGGTCACGACACCGCTTGGCATGGTCATCGCGCGAACACTACCGCCGGGGTGTGGTGGGAATCGGCGGTGCGGAGCGTCAATCCCACGGGCTGCCGAGGGGCGTGGCCAGGATCACCGCCGACGGCCCGGGAGAGCCCGTCGCCTTCGCCATCGCTCCCGGCAGCTCCCGTATGTCTTCGACACGCTGGGCCGGCACGCCGAATGACCGGCAAAAGGCCACCAAGTCGGGGTTGTGGAGATCGGTGGCGTAGGTACGGCCGTGGTGACGCAGCTGGTAGCCGGCGATCGATCCGAAGGCGCCGTCGTCATGTACGAGCACGGTGACGTCGAGGTCGTGGGCGACCGCCGTCGCCAGTTCGGTGGCAGTGAACAGGAATCCGCCGTCCCCGCAGGCGGCCACTACCCGCCGACCTGGGGCTCCGACCGCTGCCCCGTTGGCCGCTCCCACGGCGAAGCCGAGCGTCGCCGAACCCCACGGGAAGATCGAGCCGTCTGGTTCGAAGACGGGCCATGCGAACCCGGTCCACGAGTTGAGGCGGGCGGCATCGTGCACGACGATCGCTTCCCGCCCGATGGCATCGCGAGTGGCCAGCATGGCGTCGCCAATCTCTGGATCGGAAGGGGAGAGCGCCGCCAGGGCGGCCTGGCGGGCTGCCGCTGCCCGGCTCGGCCCCCACGCCGCATCGTGGGCTCTCGCGGGTCCCAACTCGGTGAGCAGGGCTTCAGTTGCAAGCCGGGCGTCGCCCACCACACCCACCGTGGCGGGATAAGACCGGTCGATCACGTCGGGATCGACATCGACGTGGATGAGGCCCCGGAGCGGCAACGTCCACCGCGCCGTCTGGATCTCGTCCAGCCGGCATCCCACGACCAGCACCGTGTCCGCTTCCTCGAAGAGCTCACGACACTCCGGGCGTCCGGGGAGGAGCGCCCCCGCCCACAGGGGATCGTCGGCGGGAATCGTTCCGGAGCCGGTGATGGAGGTCACCATCGGCGCGCCGAGCCGGGCGGCGAGT
>CAZCRP010000144.1:0-7396 GCA_964501055.1 uncultured Acidimicrobiaceae bacterium | reverse complement strand
GGTCGCGACGGTGCTGGCGGACCCGACGGAACCCCTCGTCGCCCGGGAACGAGCGTTCGCGCGGCTGGCATCGGCGACCACCCAGGCCGGGCTGCCCGTCATCCTCCAGGTGGCGTGAGCGGATCGGAAGCCACGATCAGAAGAGATACGGATCGCGCTGGTGGCGGCGCCGCAGCAGCGTCGCCACCAGCCAGCCGACGAGGATCGCCGCGATCGGAACGGACGGGAACACCCGCAGCCATGCCATCGCCCGAGCGAAGACCGGGGGGTCGTAGGAGACCGGCGGCCCGAACTGGGCGTTGAGCGCGGCCCGCTCCAACTCGCTCAGCGCCCCGGCCGACGGTGTCAGGACCTCGGCGATGCCCACGGCCTCATAGGCAGGCTGCTCGGCCGGCATGTGGCACTCTCCCACGTCGTCGGCGGTGCCCCACCGCTCCACTGTCACCGCCCCCCACACCCTGGTGACGACCGCCACCGACTGTCCCCACGGGAGCGGATTGGAAGCCACGAGCCGACGTTCGACCACCCCCCGGACCGCAGGGCGCGAAGCACCGAGCACGAGGTCGATCTCGGCACAGGAGTCGGCGGGCGACGGAGCGACGATCGCCGCCGTCGCCACGACGGTCATCACGAGCGCGAGCGCGCCCATTCCTCGAACTCGGCGACGACGGCGGTGTTGGCGACCTGATCCCGCGCCGCCCAGCCCCGCTGGGCATGGGCGACCCCGTACGACATCCGCTCGAGATCCGACACGTGGTGGGAGTCGGTCGAGAGGACGAGCGGGACACCGGCGGCCGTGGCCCGCCTGATCACATCGGAGGAGGCATCGAGCCTGTCCAGCGCGCCGTTGACTTCCAGCCCCGCTCCGGTCAGCGCCAGCGCCTCGAGCACCGCCTCGACGTCGAGCTCGATTCCCGGCCGCCGGCCGATGTAGCGGCCGGTGAGATGGCCGATCACGTTGACGGAAGGGTCGGAGATGGCCGCGATGATGCGGGCGGTCTGCGCCTCCCGATCGAGGTCGAAGTGAGAGTGGACCGACGCAACGCACCAGTCGAACAGGCCTCGGAACTCGCGGTCGTAGTCGAGCTGTCCACTGGGACCGATGTTGAGCTCGCACCCCCACAGCAGCCGGATGTCGCCCCGGCGCTGCTCCAGATCGCGGATCGCATCGCGGTGGGCGAGCATCTCCTCCTTGCTCGACCCGTTGATGGCCAGATCCTCGCCATGATCGGTGATGGCCACGTAGTCGTAGCCGGCGTCCACGGCCGCCTGCACCATGTCGTCCAGGGACGATCGTCCGTCGCCGGAACGGGTGGTGTGATAGTGGAGGTCGCCACGGATGTGCTCTCGCTGCACAAGGTTCGGCAGGCCGCCGGCCGCCGCGGCCTCGATCTCCCCCGTCGCCTCACGCAGCGGCGGCGCGACGGACGCCATGCCCAACGCGGCGTAGATCTCGTCCTCGGTACGCGAGGCGACCAGTGCGTCGTCCTCGGTGGTGAACAGCCCGTACTCGTTGAGGAGCATCCCCCGGTCGATCGCCCGCTGCCGCAGCGCGATGTTGTGAGATTTCGAGCCTGTGAAGTAGAGGATGGCCGCTCCGAACTGGTCGGGGGCGACGACCCGCACGTCGATCTGGAGACCTTCACGGGTGAGGACGGAGGTCTTCGTGTCACCGGCGGTGATAACGGTGTCGGTGACGGGGTGCGCCCGCACCGCTTCCATGACCGGTGCGGGGTCGGGGGTGGCAACCGTGATGTCGACGTCCCCGATGGTCTCGGCGAATCGGCGCAGGCTCCCACAGTGAGCGACGTCGGTGACGCCCGGCAGTTGGGCGAAGTCGGTCACGAGCCGGCGGGCGATCGGCATCGCCTCGGCGATCGGAGTGCGCCGATCCTTGCCGTGCAGTCCGAGGCGATCGATCGCCCTGGCGATCTTCTCTTCCGACGTCTTGCCGAGGCCAGGGACCGTCCGGAGCCGTTCGGCGGCGATGGCCGCCTGCAGGTCCTCGAGGTTCCCGATCCCCAGCTCCGCCCGTAGGGTCTTGAGCGTCTTGGGACCGACCCCGGGGATCTTCGCCAGGGCCACGAACTCGGGCGGGTACTGGGCCCGCAGGCGTTCGATCTTCTCGACCTTCCCGGTGGCGACGTACTCCAGGATCTTGTCCGCCGTCGAGCCACCGACGCCCTTGATCGCCGTCAGCGCCGCTTTCGACAGGCCGGTGACGTCGACCCCCGCACCCTCGATGCCATGGACGGCGTTCTCGTAAGCCCTCGCCTTGAAGGACTGCGAACTTCCCTCGTCGAGGACGGTGAGGGCATGCAGTTCCCACAGCATGGCGATGACGTCGCCGGTGTTCACGGGCTGCACGCTACCGGGCCGCCGCCGGCCGACAGACGGTCGCCGCAGCGAAGTGTTGGCGGACCCTCCGTGTACCGTTCTGGCCGACCGACATGACCACCAGACCGAACCGCACAGACGATCAGAAGAAGCCGCCCGCCTGGCGGGTCGAGGGCATGCCCAAGGACGAAGGCACCGGCGGCGACGAACCCCGGCGGCTCATCCCGACTCCGCCCGGGGGACGCTGGTTCTGGGCGCTGCTCATCGGGCTGCTGGCGTTCAACGTGTTCATCTCCAACACCCTGTTGCGCCCTGATCCCCGCATCGCCGTCTCGTATTCGACGTTTCTCGACGAGATCGACCGCGACAACGTCGAGAGCGTGTCGTCCACCGGTGAGACGATCCAGGCGACGCTGCGCGAAGAGATCCAGGACCCCGACAACGACGGGATCTCCTCGAACCTGATCGAGACCGAACGCCCCACCTTCGCCCAGGATGACCTCCTCGCCGTGCTGCGGCAGCAGGGGATCCCGGTGAGCGCCGAGGATCCGGATTTCGTGCCCGTCTGGCAACAGATCGTGTTCGGCTTCGGTCCCACCCTCTTCATCCTGTGGCTGTTCATCTACATGTTCCGACGGGCGGGGTCGGCACTGGGAGGTGGTGCCCTCGGCCTCGGGCGGTCCCGCGCCAAGCGTTACGAGGACACCGGACGGCGCACCACGTTCGAGGACGTCGCCGGGATCGAGGACGCAGAGGAGGAGCTGGCCGAGATCGTCGACTTCCTCAAGAACCCCACGAAGTACACCGCCCTCGGCGGGCGCATCCCCAAGGGCGTGCTGCTGTCTGGTCAGCCGGGAACCGGCAAGACTCTCCTGGCGCGAGCGGTGGCCGGGGAGGCCAATGTCCCTTTCTTCTCGATGAGCGCGTCGGAGTTCATCGAGATGGTGGTGGGCGTGGGCGCCAGCCGTGTGCGCGATCTCTTCACCCAGGCGAAGGAAGTCGCACCCGCCATCATCTTCATCGACGAGCTCGATGCGATCGGTCGCTCCCGGAGCGGTTCGGGGGCGGGACTGGGCGGTCATGACGAGCGCGAGCAGACGCTCAACCAGATCCTGACCGAAATGGACGGCTTCGACGGCTCCGAAGGGGTCATCGTCATCGGAGCCACCAACCGCCCCGAGATCCTCGACGCGGCGCTGCTGCGTCCCGGCCGCTTCGATCGCCAGGTCCCCGTCTCGCCTCCCGATCAGGCCGGTCGTCGCAAGATCCTCGAGGTCCACACGCGCAATGTGCCATTGGGTGCGGACGTCGACCTGGCGGCGATCGCCTCCTCCACCCCGGGGATGGTGGGCGCCGATCTCGCCAACCTCGTCAACGAGGCGGCGCTCATGGCTGCCCGGCGTAACCACGACCAGGTGATGCTGAACGACTTCACCGACGCGCTCGAAAAGATCGTCCTCGGCACCGAACGACGAATCATGATGTCCCAGGACGAGAAGACGCGCACCGCCTACCACGAGTCGGGCCATGCGCTGTTGGGGATGCTGCAGCCCGGTGCCGATCCGGTGCGCAAGATCTCGATCATCCCCCGCGGACGGGCACTGGGAGTGACACTCCAGTCGCCGGACGCGGACAAGTACTCCTACAGCGCCGAGTACCTGCGCGGCAAGATCATCGGGATGCTGGGCGGACGGGCCGCCGAGGAGGTGATCTTCGGCAACGTCTCCACCGGCGCCGAGAACGACATGGTGCAGGCCACCGGTCTGGCCCGCAGCATGGTCGGGCGCTGGGGCATGTCGGAGCGGATCGGGCCGGTGGCGATCTTCGACGATCGCACCGTCGACGCCTTCGGCCGTCCGATGGTGTCGGAGTCGACGCTGGAGCTCGTCGACACCGAGATCCGAGCCATCATCGACGAGTCCTACGACGCGGCCGTCAAGCAACTCCACGACCACCGAGACCAGCTGGAGGCCCTCACTCGGGCGCTGCTCGACAAGGAGACCCTGGAAGAGACCGAGGCCTACGAGGTCGCCGGCATCGACCGGGCCGGCGCCGAGGACAGGTGATCCACCCGACCGCCGCCGCCGGCTTCGATCGGGAGGCGGTGCGCTATGACCGGGCGCGGCCGGGGTATCCGGCAGCGGTGGTCACCCGGATGGCGGCACTGGCCGGCGGACCGGTGCTGGATCTCGCAGCCGGCACCGGCAAGCTCTCCCGCGCGCTGACCGAACGCGGTCTCGATGTCGTCGCGGCCGAACCGGTGGCGGGGATGCGCCGCTTCCTCTCCGACGGCGACGCCGCGCGCCATGTCGTGGGAGCGGTGGCCGAGCATCTGCCGTTCGTCGACGGCCACTTCTCGCTGGTCACGGTGGCGCAGGCCTTCCACTGGTTCGATCAGGCCGCGGCATGGGCGGAGCTGACCCGTGTCGTCGCCCCCGGTGGCCACGTCGCCGTGGTCTGGAACGCCAGGGTGGCGGAGGAGGAGTGGCACAGACGATTGTGGGCGGTGATGGATCGGATCGAGCGCGAGGCCCCGTGGCGGCAGCGAGACGTCGGAGAGGGGACGCCAGGCCCGCGCTGGACGACGGTGGACACGATGACCGTCCATCACCGCGTCGCCGCCACCGTGGAACTGGTGGTGGATCGGATCGCCTCGACCTCTCATGTGGCTGCGCTGGACGTCGCCGCCAAGGACGAGGTCCTCGCCGAGGTCCGGACCATCGCCGAGGCGGCGCCCGCCCCGCTCGAACTCGCCTACCGGGCCCATCTGCGGGTCTTCCGGCGGTGACGTCGCGCTTCGTGTCCATCGTCGCCGCCTGGGAAGCCGATCCGGATATCGAGGGTCGGTTGGTGCACGTCGAGCACATCCCGGCTAGGGAGCCGATCCATGCCCGCCTCGACGCTCCGCCCCCGCCGCTTCTCGCCGCCCGCCTGGCGGAGCGAGGGATCACCGAGCTCTACCGTCACCAGGTGGCGGCCATCGACCATGTCAGGGCGGGACGGCACACCGTGATGGTGGCGGGGACCGCTTCCGGCAAGACCCTGGCGTATCTGGTGCCGATCGTCGAACGCCAGCTCCAGGACCCGAAGGCCACCGCCTTGTTGCTCTTCCCGACCAAGGCGCTGGCTCGCGATCAGCTGCGCAGATTCGCCGAACTCGGGATCCCCGAGGTGACGGCGGACGCCTACGACGGCGACACGGACATCGAAGAGCGGATGAGGGTGAGACGGAGGGCGAACGTGGTGCTCACCAACCCCGACATGCTGCATGTCGGGATCCTCGGATCACACGAGCGGTGGGCCGACTTCTTCCACCGGCTGTCGTTCGTGGTGGTCGACGAGATGCACACCCTGCGCGGGATCTTCGGTACCCACGTGGCGATGATCCTGCGACGGCTGCGACGGGTGGCGGCCCATTACGAGGCGGCTCCGACATTCGTCCTCGGTTCGGCCACGATCGGCAACCCGGGCGAGCTCGGCTCGGCGCTGACGGGGCTCGAGGTGGAAGTGGTCGACGACGACACCTCGCCGTCCGGTGCGCGCACCGTGGCGCTGTGGAACCCTCCGGTGCTCGAGGAGGACACCAACCGTCGCCGGTCCGCGCTCGGCGAGGCCACCGACCTCTTCCTCGACCTGGTGCGGCGCGACGAACGGAGCATCGTCTTCGCCCGCAGCCGCAAGGCCACCGAGCTCCTGTTCCGCGCCGCGCAGGAGCGGCTTCCGACCACCGCCAGGGGCCGGGTGGCGGCCTACCGCGGCGGGTACCTGCCGCAGCAGCGGCGGGCCGTCGAGGCGAGGCTCTTCAGTGGGCAACTCACCGGGATCGTCGCCACCAACGCCCTCGAACTCGGCATCGACGTGGGGGGTCTGGACGCAGCGGTGTTGTCCTCGTTTCCCGGCACGATCTCGGCGTTCCGACAGCAATCCGGGCGCGCCGGCCGGTCACGGGACGAGTCGCTGGTGGCCCTGGTCGGGGGCGAGGACGCCCTCGATCAGTACTTCATGACCCATCCGGCCGAGCTCTTCAGCCGTCCACCGGAAGCAGCCGTCATCAACCCCGCCAACCCGATGGTGCTGGAGGCGCACACCGCCTGCGCCGCCAACGAACTCCCCCTCACCCCCGAAGATCGGGACGTGATGGGCGATGGCATGGAAGAAGCCGCCAACCGCCTCGTCCAGCAGGGTCACCTGCGCCTGCGGGACGGACGGCTGTACTGGGCGCGACGTCGCCGGCCCGCACCGCAGATCGACATCCGTGCCTCCGGGGGCCCGACGTATCACGTGGTCGGACCCGAGGGGCTGATCGGGACCCTGGACGAGGAGCGGGCGTTCCGGGACGGCCATCGGGGCGCGGTGTACCTCCACCAGGGCGAGACCTTCGTCGTGGAGCGCCTCGATCTGGACAGGAAGGAGGTGCGGGTGACTCCACGGCCGGTGGCCTACTACACCCAGCCGCGCACCGACAAGGTGCTCGAGGTCATCGAGGAGGAGCGCTCCGACCGTCTCGGTCCGCTGCGCCACGTCCTCGGGCAGGTGAGGGTCGAGACCCTCGTCGTGGGGTTCCGCAAGCTGAGACTCGGCAGCCGGGAGGTGCTCGAGACGGTCGACCTGGACCTGCCGTCCACCGTGTTCGAGACCCAGGGCATCTGGTTCGGGATCCCGGACGACGTGCTCGACCGGGCCGACGTCGATGCGAGGACGGCCGCCGGAGCGCTGCACGCCGCCGAACACGCGGGAATCGCGCTCATGCCCCTGATGGCGATCTGCGATCGGTGGGACATCGGCGGGCTGTCCACGCCGTGGCATCCCCAGCTCGGCGGGTCCGCCATCTTCATCTACGAGGCCTACCCGGGAGGGGCGGGCATCTCCCCCGTCGCCTTCCAAGCGGGGCGAGACCATCTGGAGGCGACCCGCAACGCGGTCCGCGACTGCCCCTGCGTCGACGGCTGCCCGTCCTGTGTCCAGTCCCCCAAGTGCGGCAACGGCAACGACCCGCTCGACAAAGCGGCCGCCGTCCGCCTCCTGGACGTGATCCTCTCCGGGTGAGCAGCGTTACCGG
>CAZCRP010000143.1:0-7407 GCA_964501055.1 uncultured Acidimicrobiaceae bacterium | reverse complement strand
ATCTCCCCGGTCTGGTGGGGGCGGCGCTGCGAGCCGGTGGCAACCTGACGGAGAACCGCGCCACCGGGGGGCGGACGTGGAACGAGTTCGTGGCGAGCCGGCTCGCTCAGGACTGAGCGCGATCGGCGTGCTCGGCGGCGATCTCGTCCAAGATCTCCTGGGCCCGCACCAGATGGCCGCGCACCGCGAACCCGTGGGCGGCGTCCCGGGGCTCATTCCCGTCCCTGATCCGCTTGGCTGCGGTACGGGCGTGGGAAGCCCCTTTCTCCATCTCGGCGGCGAGCTGGCGGTACCGATCGATCTGGCTCGACTGCGCCGGTGAGACGCGGGGGACCTCGGGCGCCCGCTCCGTCGGGGTGTCGGCGGCGGGCTGCTCGGGCGCGACCGTCGGGCCCGCATCGAGCACCGCCTTCGCCTGCGAAAGGGTGAAGCGCCCGTGGGTGACTTCGCGACCGACCACCACCCCGCTGAGTCGGCGGCCCCCGTCCTGGAGATTCACCAGCTCCCGCAGGTCGTCGAGGTGGCGCACCCCGCCGGAGGCGATGACCGGCTCTTGCACGGTGCGCAGCGCCTCCAACAGGATCGACGTGTCGGGAGGCTCGATCAGCGCATCTCGACCCGCTTCGGCGATGAGGAACGACACCGCCCCCGCCGCGCTCATCTCCACCAGCACCTCCTCGAGGAAGCGGCCCGAGTTCTTGGTCCATCCCCGGGTGGCGATCTCCTCGTTGGGTCGCACGTCGAGCGACACCACGATCTTGTCCGGATGGTCACGGCACAGATCCCACACCATGTTCTGGTCTTCGATGGCGGCGGTCCCCATGACGACCCGCCAGGCCCCTGCGTCGATGAGCCGGGCCGCCTCGACGTGGGAGCGGATGCCGCCGGCGACCTGCACCGGCCCGTCCACCACTTTGATCATCCGATCGATGATCTCCCGGTTGCGATAGTCGCCTTCCGCCGCGGCATCGAGGTCGACGACGTGGATGGCGTCTGCGCCCTGCTCCCGCCAGTTCTTGGCGCGGGCGATCGGGTCGTTGTCGAGGGTGATGGCGTTGTCGAGATCACCCCGCGGCAGTCGGACCGAGTGGCCGCCGAGGATGTTCACACGGGCGTAGAGATCCACGTTTCCTCCGGAGTCCTGGACCTGGAGCCTACGCGGACCGGCCGGTCCCTGTCACGCCCGGTCACGGCGGGGGTGTGATCCCGAGCCGTTCCTCGGCCCCCGTCAGCGTCTGCGGTGTGCTGAGGACACCGGCAAAGAGATCGCCCGAGGTGCGCAGGCGGTCCCAGACATTGTCGATGGTGAAGTCGCCGTTGCGCACGGAGTCGATCTCCTCCCAGCGGAGCGGGACCGACACGGGGGCTCCTGGCCGGGGTCGCACCGAATACACCGATGCGATCGTCTGGCCGAACGCGTTTCGGTTGTGATCGATGAACACCCGGCCCTTCCGCTTGGGGATGTCCCAGGCCATCGTCACGTCGTCGGGATTGGCGGCGGCCAGGAGCTCACCCACCGCCCCTGCGAAGCGCCGCACGCGGTCGTGGGTGTGGACGGGCTCGAGCGGGACGTACACGTGCATGCCCCTGGCACCCGACAACTTCGGGAACCCGACGAGCTCGAGCTGGCCGAGCAGGGTGCGGATCATCCCGGCCGCCGTGACCAGCTGTTCCCAGGTCGACCCTTCGGCGGGGTCCAGGTCGAAGATGGCGAGATCCGGCAGGTCGAGATGACCCACCCTCGAGTGGAACGGATGCATCTCGATGCATCCCATGTTGGCGAACCACATCAGCGCCTGACGCGAGTCGGCCAACAGGAACTCGATGTCGCCGCCCATCGAGTCGGAGCGCACCGTGCCGGTGGACATCCACGCGGGCTGGTGGCCGGGAGCGCGCTTCTCGTAGAAGGAGGGCCCGTCGATCCCGTCGGGGTACCGGCTCATCGACAGGGGCCGGTCCGCCAGGTGCGGCAGCAGCAGATCCGCCACCGAGGCGTAGTACTGCACGAGGTCCCCCTTGGTGATTCCGTCAGGGAAGAGCGGTTTGTCGACGTTGCTGAGGGTGAGGGGACGCGGAGTGCCGAGAACCCGCCACCGGTCGCCGGTCTTCTCCACCTTTACCGGTGCCGGGGCATGCTCCAACCGGGTGGAGACCGGCCGGCCCGGGCGGGCGACGATGGACGCCAGCGCCGCCTGCAGTTCGTCGGCGATGGCATCGTGTGACGCGGCATCGCGGGACTCCGAGATGATCACGAGCGGTAGGTCGGCCCCGACCGCCGCCGCCACCAGCGGGGCGATGCGCAGCGTGCCCTCGCCGTAGGCGGTGTGCCGGATCTCGCCATGGGGACCGAACACGTTGTCGCTGAACTGGCAGTGGAGTGGGCTCACCTTGACGGCGTCGAACGACTCTGTCACGAACCCCAGGACCGCCGCGAAGGCCTCCGCCGTGGTCAGGCCCCCGCCTGTCATGGCGTGGACGTGCGCCCAGTCGACGATCGGGCGCACGAACGGGTACTCGGTGGCCAGGAGGGCGATGTCGCCGAGCGTCCCGAAGCCGCGGTCGGTGCCCGCCGTCTCCAGCCCGAGGGAAACGCCGAGACCGTCGACCTTGGATCCGATCCAGTCGAGCCGGCGCCGAATCATCGCCATCAGTTCGTCCGAGGTGTGCTCCCCCTTGGAACCCGGGTGGGCGCAGATGATGTCTGCCCCCAACTCCGCCCCCAGCTTCATCGTGTGTTCGATGGCGGCCACAGACTGCTTGGAGCGATCTTCGTCGGCGACGGTGAGCGAACCGAAGTACGGCGCGTGGGCGCTGAGTCGGATCCCCCGGTCGGCGGCGAGCGCCCCGAAGCGGGCGCACTGGCGCTCCTTCCAGGGGAACCCCCCGGTGAACCCGAGTTCGAAGGCGCCGTGGCCCTTCTCACGCAGTCGGTCGAGGAACGCCCCGTGCTCGACGTCCTCCGGTGGCATTCCCGAGATCCCGTAGACCAGCATCACCGGGCCATTGTGGCGGGGCGCAGCGGTTGGCGGCCCGTCGACGCTGCAAGACCGGCGGTCCCGACTACGGGTCGGGTCCGAAGCGGGATACGTTGCCTGCCATGGCCGAACTTCCCGCCGCTCCCATCGGGGTGTTGCTGCTGCAACTGGGCACGCCCGACTCCGCCGAAGTGTCAGATGTGCGCAGGTACTTGCGAGAGTTCCTGTCTGACCCGCGAGTGCTCGACATCCCCGCACCTGCCAGGGCGCTCCTCCTCAATGCAGTCATCCTCCCGTTCCGGCCGAAGCGGTCCGCCGAGGCATACGAGAAGGTCTGGACCGAACAGGGCTCGCCCCTCATCGTCCACACCGAGGCGTTGGCCGCCAAGCTGCAGTCCGTCCTCGGCGACCGCTACCGGGTCACATACGGCATGCGGTACCAGCGCCCGTCGATCGCGTCGGCGGTGGAGGAGCTGGAACGGGCGGGGTGCCGCCAGATCGTGCTCCTGCCCCAATTTCCGCAGTACGCCTCCGCCAGCGGCGGCTCGTCGGTGCAGCGAGCACTGGTGGTGATCGGCGCCCGGCGGAACGTGCCAGAAGTGCGGACCGTGGGGGCGTTCTTCGACGACCCCGGGTTCCTCGATGCTGCCGCCGGCATCGCCAGGCCGCTCCTCTCCGACTTCGCCCCCGACCACGTGGTCTTCAGCTACCACGGACTGCCCGAGAAGCAGATCCGCAAGAGCGACACGTCGGGCGACTGGTGCCTGCAGACTTCGTGGTGCTGTGACTCGATGAACGAGCAGAACGCCTTCTGCTACCGCGCACAGTGCTTCGCCACGACCCGCGGTCTCGTCGCCCGTCTCGGACTCGACGGAGCGGCCACCTCCACCACATTCCAGTCGCGGCTGGCCGGCCAGAAGTGGATCGAGCCATACACGGACAAGGAACTGCCCCGGCTGCACGCGGCGGGCGTGAGGCGACTGGCAGTGCTCACGCCGTCGTTCACCGCCGACTGCCTCGAGACGATCGAGGAGATCGGCATTCGCGGCAGGGCACAGTGGGAAAAGCTGGGTGGGGAGGCCTTCCTGCTGGTGCCGTGTGTGAACTCCTACGACCCGTGGGTGGAGGCGGTGGCCGAGATGGCGAGGGCGGCTGCCCGATGACCTCACGCCCGGCCGAGCACCCTCTCTACCTCGAGACGGATCACGACCCGGCGGGGGTTCTCACCCGGACGGCGGTACCGGGCCGCGTGCCGCCGCTCCCCGTAGGCGACGGAGTCGGCGTCCCGGGCCACGGCCGCCTTCCCTTCCAGGGTCAGCCAGCGCCGGCCGTCCACCTGGCACACCGCCGCCGTGGCACGGTGCTCGACATTGACGACCTTCTGCGTGGCGTCGGAGGAGATGATCGTCACGACGCCGGACTCGTACGTGAAGGCGATGGCTACCACGTGCGGCGTGCCATCGGCGCGCAGCGTCGTGAGAGTCCCCAGGTGCCGCTCGGCCAGGAACCCGAGTTCGTCGGGCGTGAGTTGCTCGCTGGTTCGGGTCATGGCGGGGGAGGCTATCGATGGCACTGAGCCGAGCGGACATCGAGGCGTTCTATCGCCAATTTCAGGCTCGGTTCGCGGCCGGGATC
Source organism: uncultured Acidimicrobiaceae bacterium (assembly GCA_964501055.1). Classification (GTDB taxonomy): domain Bacteria; phylum Actinomycetota; class Acidimicrobiia; order Spongiisociales; family ZC4RG35; genus DATHWB01. Next base: position 2,797 of record CAZCRP010000143.1, on the reverse strand, counting down.
GAGGCCGTGGACGGCTCGGCGCGCTTCCTCTCCGACCGCTGGGAGCGCGACGGGGGCGGTGGCGGCGACACACGCATCCTCGCCGACGGTGAGCGGATCGAGAGAGCGGCCGTGAACTTCTCCGCCGTCCACGGCGCCACCCCGGCCGAGTTGTCCGAGCGGATGGCGGCGATGGGCGAGGAGTTCTACGCCACCGGCGTGTCGATCATCGTCCACCCCCGGAACCCGTACGCCCCCACGTTCCACGCCAACATCCGCTACTTCGAGACCGACGACGGCCGTGCCTGGTTCGGGGGCGGCGCGGACCTGACGCCGTACTACCTGTTCGAGGAGGACGCCGTCCACTTCCACCGGGTTCTCGCCGATGCGTGCAGCCGCCACCCGATCGCCGACCACGCCGCCTGGAAGAAGGCGTGCGACGACTACTTCCACCTACGTCACCGAGGAGAGGCGAGGGGAATCGGGGGCCTGTTCTTCGATCATCTCACCGAGGAACTCGACGCCGTGTGGGAGTTCCAGCGCGACCTCGCGGATCACCTCCTCGCGGCCTATCTCCCGGTGTTGGAACGTCGGGTGGACACCCCGTACGGCGAGCGGGAGCGCCGCTGGCATCGGCTCCGCCGGGGCCGCTACGTCGAGTTCAACCTGGTGTGGGACAGAGGCACCAAGTTCGGCCTGGAAACCGGCGGTCGCACCGAGTCGATCCTCGCCTCGCTCCCTCCCCACGCCGAATGGGCCTACGATTTCCAGCCGGAGGAAGGCTCTCCCGAGGCCGCCCTCCTGGACTTCCTCCGCTCCCCCGCCCGGGCATGGACGCGATGACATCCTCGGATCCGACTGGCAGTTGGAACCCGACCCGGTACCGTCAGGTCGGCTCATGAGCATGTCGACTGCGTCAGCGATCTCCTCGGCCTCGTTCGCCTATCCGTGGGTAGACGGTGCCGCCCGGGCCACCCTGGCCGGGGCGCTGCGGACGAAGGGACCCGAGCCCGACGGTGCCACCTTCGTGCTCAGCACCTGCCTGCGTACCGAGGTGTTCGTGGCCGGCGACGAGAGCCGCCTCCAACACCTGCTCGACCGACTGTTCGGTGGCGCGGCGGTGATCAGCATCGCCAAGGTCCGTCACGACGAGGACGCGGTCGAGCATCTGTACCGGATCGCGGCGGGCCTGGAGTCTCCCATTCGCGGCGAGGGAGAGATCCTCACCCAGTTCCGTCATGCCTTGACCCGCTCCATCGAGCACGGGGAGGCCGCCGGCATCTTCGCCAAGCTGCTCGAGAGCGCGGTGGCCGCGGGACGACAGGCGCGGGAACTGCTGCCCGAGTCACCCCACGATTCGATGGCGGCCGTGGCGGCACAGGTCGTGGGTGGCGCCGACCGGGTGGCCGTGCTCGGATCCGGCTCGATGGCAACCGCCGTGGTCCGTGGCCTGCAGGGCCTGCCGGCTCCCCCCCTGATCACCGTCGTCGCCCGCACCCCGGACAATGTGAGATTCGACGACGTGGCGGTCTGGCCGTTCACGCGAGCCATGGATGCCTTGCAGGAGTTCCCGGCCGTGGTCTCGGCGACCTCGGCCAAGAAGCGCCTGGTCGAAGCGGACGCCCTGGCAGGAGTGGTCGCCGACCGGAAAGCGCCGCTCACCCTCGTGGACATGGCCATGCCGCCGGACTTCACCGTCAGCCCGTCGCCCGCGGTGCGATACGTCGACATCGACGGCCTCGCCAGGATGGCCGAGCGCCGCCCGCGGGGGGAGGAAGCGGATCACCTGGTCAAGGATGCGGCTGCGGTGGCGTACCGGGCCTACGTCGACCACCATCAGGTGGGCCCGGTGATCGGCGAACTGACGCGGCAGGCTGACCAGATCGTGGATGCGGCCGTGGCGCGTTTCGGCGGAAGGCTGGCGAGCAAGGACGACCTGACCGTGCTCCGTCAGACCGCCCACACCGTGGCACGCACGCTGCTCGCCGGCCCGATCTCCTACATCAAGCAGTCCGATCGGGCACCGGAGGCGGTCGACATCGTGGCCGACGCCTTCGGTGTCGATGAATGAACTCCATCCGTGTCGCCACTCGGGCCTCGGCACTCGCACTCGCCCAGGCCCACTGGGTCGTCGACCGACTGACCCTGGCGCACCCCGGGGTGCGGACCACGCTGGTGGAAGTCAGCACCACCGGTGACACCGACCGGATCTCGCCCGTCACCACCCTCACCGAGGTAGGGGCGTTCGTGCGCGCCGTGCAGACCGAGGTGCTCAAAGGCCGGGCCGATGTCGCGGTGCACTCGTGCAAGGACTTGCCGGTGACCGGACCCGACGGACTCGACCTGCTGTACCCCGAGCGGGAGGAGCCGTGGGATGTCCTGTGCGGCCACTCCCTCGCCACTCTCCCGACGGGAGCGAGAGTGGGCACGGGGAGCCCGCGCCGGGAGGCGCAACTCCGGCTGCTGCGGCCGGACGTCACGGTCGAGGGCATACGCGGCAACGTCGACACCCGGCTCGGGAAGGTGGCCTCCGGACACTTCGATGCCGTCGTGCTGGCGGAGGCCGGTCTGCGCCGCCTCGGTATCAGCGCCGAGATCGGACATCGGTTCGGGGTCGACGAGATGGTGCCTGCCCCCGCGCAGGGCGCCCTGGCGCTGGAAGTGCGGTCCGGCTCACAGGCGGCGGAGGTGCTGGCGGCGCTCGATCACCCACCCACCCGGCAAGCGGTTACAGCCGAGCGCGAGGTGCTGGCCCGCACCGGCGCCGGGTGTCGAGCTGCGATGGGGGCGCTGGCCCGCTCCGATGAGGGGCGGATCC
>CAZCRP010000142.1:0-7408 GCA_964501055.1 uncultured Acidimicrobiaceae bacterium | reverse complement strand
GCACCTCCCAGGCGGCGGCGACCTCCGGGGGCACGGGACCGGTGTGCACGCAGCGAGTGGTGTCGCTGTGATAGCCGCCCCGTCGACCCCCGATGTCGAACAGCACGACCTCTCCTCGCTGGATCACGCGCTCGCCGGGGGCATGGTGGGGGGAGGCCGAGTTTGGCCCGGACCCGACGATGGCAAACTCGGCGGTGTCGAGGCCGGCGGACACGAGGCGTTCACGGATCTCGAGTTCGACCTGGCGTTCGGTGCGGCCGACCAACTCGAGCCGACCCTCGACCACGGCGGTCGTGACGACATCGGCACACCGGCCGGCGGCGATCAACAGCTCCTGCTCGGCCGTCGACTTCACCGCCCGCAACGGTCCCAACACCTCCGACGCCAGGGCCAGCTCGAGGTCGGGGCTGCGGTGCATCATGGGAACGACGAAGTGAGCCCGCATCGAGTCGGACACCGCCACCCGTCGACAGCCCGTGAGCACCTCGAACAGGATCCCCAACGCGTCGTCACCGTCGGCCCAGGCCCGCACGTCGACCTCGGTGAGCGGGGGGAAGCCCGCCACTTCCAGGCGCGGCATCACCATCGTGGCGGAGTGGCCGGGCCGAACGACCAGGACGTTGAGTCGTTCGAGTTCGTGGGCCGAGTACCCCGTGAGGTATTCGAGGTCGGGCCCCACGCCGACGACCAGCGCATCGAGCGTCGAGGCCTCCAGCGCCTGTTGTGCTCTCTGCAATCTGATCGCACACTCGGACACGATGTTCCTTCCGCCGGTCGGTCAATCTAACGACCGGAGTGAAGGAGCCGGACGGGTGGCAGAATCAGAGCCCACTGAAGAGAGGAAAGCCGTGAGCACCGCCGTCGACACCCTTCTGCCGAGCCGCGAAGTCGGACTGCTGATCGGAGGCGAATGGACCGAGGCTGACGAGTCGATGTCCGTCATCGACCCGGCCACCGAGGACACCCTGGCGGAAGTTGCAGTCGCCTCGGTCGACCAGGCGAGCTCTGCCGTCGATGCCGCGGCGGCGGCGGCCGCATCGTGGGCGGCCACCGCGCCACGCGCCCGCGGCGAGGTGTTGCGGTCTGCCTTCGAGCTTATGATGGAGCGGTCCGAGGCGCTGGCCGAACTGATCGTGCTCGAGAACGGCAAGGCATTCCCGGACGCGATGGGCGAGGTGCGGTACGCAGCCGAGTTTCTCCGATGGTTCTCCGAGGAGGCGGCCCGCGTCGGGGGGGAGAATCGGACGGCCCCGGCGGGCGACAAGACGATCCTGACCCGATCCGAACCGGTGGGGATCTCGGTGCTGATCACGCCGTGGAACTTCCCCGCCGCGATGGCGACCCGCAAGCTCGGGCCGGCCCTGGCCGCCGGCTGCACCACCGTGCTCAAGCCGGCGTCGGACACTCCCCTCACCGCGCTGGCGCTCGGCGACATCCTGCGACAAGCGGGCGCCCCGCCCGGAGTCGTCAATGTCCTCCCGGCCAAGGGATCCTCCGGGGTGGTCGAACACGTGCTCGCTGACCCCCGCGTCCGCAAGCTCTCGTTCACCGGGTCGACCGAGGTGGGTCGCCACCTGCTGGGAGTGGCCGCGGAACGGGTGCTGCGGTCGTCGATGGAATTGGGAGGCAACGCGCCCTTCATCGTCTTCGACGACACCGACATCGGCGAGGCGGTGGACGGGGCGATGATCGCCAAGATGCGCAACGGAGGCGAAGCATGCACCGCCGCCAACCGTTTTCTCGTCCACGAGTCGGTCGCCGCCGACTTCACCGCTGCCCTGGCAGACGCGATGGGAGCTTTGCGCATGGGACCGGGGATCGACCGCTCCACCCAATTGGGCCCCATGATCAACGAACGCTCGCGCACCGACATCGCCGCGCTGGTGGAGGGAGCCGTCGACCGCGGGGCGCACCTGGCGGTGGGTGGGGTGGTGCCGGATCGGATCGGGTACTTCTACCCGGCCACGGTGCTCCGCGACGTCGACTCGACCGACCCGATCCTCTCCACCGAGATCTTCGGGCCGGTGGCCCCCATCGTGACCTTCGCCGGCGAGGAGGAGGCGATCGAACTCGCCAACGGCACCGACTACGGCCTCATCTCGTATGTCTACTCGGCCGACATCGGTCGGGCTTTGCGTGTCGCGGAGGCACTCGAGGCGGGGATGGTGGGCATCAACCGGGGACTCGTCAGCGACCCGGCCGCACCCTTCGGTGGCGTCAAGCAATCGGGAATCGGTCGCGAGGGCGGCAGGGAAGGCATCGCCGAGTACCTGGAGACGAAGTACATCGCCGTGTCATGGTGAGACCCCGGCAAGTAGGGTTTCGGTGACCCCGACGGAGGCCAGGACGCAGCCATGACCGACGAACACACCCCGGAGCAGGCATTGGACGAGAGCGCTCCGTCACCCACCGACGGGCTCCCTACCCCCTCGAAGTGGCGCAAGCGACTCGGCCTGGCCGGACTTGCCTCGCTGGGCGGCTTCGTGGCCTGGATCTTCGGCCGGCGCGACCGCCCGGAGGGCTGAACCGGCGCTCAGCGCGAGCGTTCCTCCACCAGCCGGTCGATCCGCTCCTTCACCTCGGGATGCATCTCCACCAGGCTGCGGAAGTCCCACACCATCAGATGCGCCACCGACATCTGCTCTTTCGACACGACATCGGCATTGCGATGCGCACCGGTCGCCAACGACATCTCACCGAAGACGTCACCCGGGCCGAGGGTGGCGATCACCTCGCCGTCGACCTTGACGTCGGCATGTCCTGACAGGACGATGGCGAATCCGAACCCCTGATCCCCCTTCTTGGCGAGGGTCATATGAGGTCGAACGTAGGTCTTGACCGCCCGCTGGGCGATCTCCTCCAACGCGTAGGCACCCAGACCCTCGAAGAGGGGGACGCGTGCGAGATCTCCGCCGCTGACCGTCGTCTCCATCAAGCCTCCAGTATTCGAGCCACACCGGAAACTACACGGTCTGCCCCGGGCGCGTCGCCCCGCTTCCCTTCGGCCGCACCAGTGCCCGACCGCCGCCGGCCGGCACCCTTCTACAATCCCGGCTTCACACCGTTCGCAGTGGAGAGTGGGACATGCAATCTGGGCAAACCGAGGTCGGACCGTCCGAGTCTGACGCGCCGGAGGAGCCCGCAGCGACGGCGACGGGTCGAGGGGCGTGCATCTGGCTGACCGGTCGCAGCGGGGCGGGAAAGTCGACGGTGGTGCGAGCCCTGCTTCCGCTGCTGGAGCAGGCCGGGCGGACCGTGACGGTGCTGGACGTCGTTCCCGAGCTCCGCAAGCTCCGCTGCGAGCGCACCAGCCGCGGCAAGCTGATCCGGAAGGCCTTCGTCGCCCGCGAGGTGGTCAGACACGGCGGCCTGGCGCTCTGCGTGACGATCAGCTCGAGTCGCGAGGTGCGGGAAGAGGCACGAGCGCTGGTCGGCGCCGACGACTTCCTGGAGGTCTACATCGACGCCCCGTCGCAGGTGTCCGAACACCGTCGTGACAGCCGGCCGACGCGGCCGTCACTGGTCAAGCGGATCCGCCGCCGCACCAAGAACTCGCTGCGACGGCTGCTCGGCCGGGAAGGCGGCTTCGACGTGCCCACCGACCCTGCCCTCTCGATCGACTCGACCTCGACGACGCCGGAACAAGGCGCGCGGGCCATCTTCGAGCTGCTCACTTCCCGGGGTGTGGTCGTCCGGCCGCGCGGATGACGCCAGACGCCGACTCCGCCGTCGACCGGCACGCTCCCATCTTCCTGGCCGGCACCGACCGGAGCGGGATCGGGCTCGTGGGGGATCTGCTGGATCAACACCCGGCGTTCGCGGTGTCGCGACGGACGAACTTCTGGACGTTCTACGACGGACATTTCGGCGACCTAACCGATCCCGCGGCACTCGACCGTTGCATTACCGCCCTTATGCGCTTCCGCCGCATCACCGACTTGGGCATCGACGCCGACCGGCTGCGGGACACGTTTCTGGCGGGAGAACCCAAGGACTATGCCCGGCTGTTCGCTCTGCTCGGTGAGCAGCACGCCTCATCGCGCGGCAAGCCGCGCTGGGGCGACAAGTCGCTCCACTCCGAGCGTCACGCCGACCGGATCCTCGCCGCCTATCCGACGGGACGGATGGTGCAGGTGGTGCGCGATCCCCGTGATCGCCACGCGTCGGTCACGAGCCACCGCGGCGGGAAGCGGGGTGGCATCGCCGGCACCACGGCCGAGTGGCGCGACTCGATCCGGTGGGCGGAGCGCAACATGGCGGCCCGCGCCGACCGATACCGGGTCATCCGCTACGAGGACCTGGTGGCGGATCCGGCCGCGGTCATGGGATCCATCTGCAGCTTCTTCGGCGAACCCCTCGACCCGGCCTGCCTGAGTCTGCCTGCCAGAGGGGGCGACGGGGACCGAGTCGCCCTCCACACCCGATCGGTCCGACGCTTCGAATCCGACCTCTCCTCCCGCCAGATCGCCCTCGTCGAGCACTTCCTGCAGGAGGAGATGCCTCGCCACGGCTACCAGCCGTCGGAGCCCCGGCTGGGCCCGGCGGACCGAGTGCGTCTCGCAGCCTGGGACATCCCGGTCGGCCGAATGACGATGGCGGCGCGACGCCCCTGGTCGCTGGCGCGGTCCCGATTCAGGAGCGGACCCTCACAACGGCGACTGGTGGAGTGACGCTGCGCGTCACGCGACGGTGGGCGCATGCAGCCGGCACCTACCATCGTCGACTGAAGTCATGACGAGCTCAGCCGAAACCGAAGATCCGATCCTCTCCTCGCGCACCGGCGGCCCCGTGCGGGCGGCGGTGTGGGTACTGCACCTCGCCCTGCCGGTGCTCGGACTCTGGCTGCTGCTCGCCAGGCCGGAGCTCGACGCCCACTGGGAGCACCAGCCGAGCCACTTCTGGCTGGTACTGGCGGTGGCGGGCGTCAACGTGGTGCTCGGATGGCGGGTCCACACCGCCGCCCGGGACCACTCCGATGCCCGTCTCGTGATGGTGGCCGGCGCCTTCATCGCCGCCGCCGGGTTCCTGTTCCTCCATGCCCTGGCGACACCAGGGGTGCTGGTGAGCGGTCCGAACACCGGGTTCTTCCTGGCGACCCCCGTCGGTCTGGGCATCTCCTCGTTCTTCGCCGCCCTCTCCGCCATCGAGTTCAGCCCCGCGCGAGCCGCGGCCATCATCCAGAACGAGCGGTGGATACGGTTCGGCCTGTTCGGGGCGATGGCGGTGTGGGCCACCGTGTCCCTGCTGGAAGTCCCCCCGCTCGACGCCCCTCCCGACCGGAGCGCACTGTCCACGCCGCTGGCCGGTCTGGCACTGGTGGCGGTGGCACTGTACGCGCTGGCCGCGGTGCGGTACTTCCTCATCCATCGCCGCCGCCCGGCCGTCATGCTGGTCGGAATGATCACCGCCTTCGCGCTCCTCGCCGAGGCGATGGTGGCGGTGGTGCTCTCCCCGAACTGGCAACTCTCGTGGTGGCTGTGGCACGTCCTCATGGCTGCCGCCTTCGGATTCGTCGCCTACTCCGCCTACATCCAGTTCCGCCGGGAGGGTTCAGCCACCGGGCTGTTCGACGGCATCGCCTCCGAGGAGACGGTCGCCAGGGTCCGCACCGAGTTGGGCAGCGCGCTCGAAGTGCTCACCTCCGCCCTGGAGCGCTCGGAGGGGTCCGGCATAACCGAGGACGACCTGGACCTGATCACCGCCGGGTTGGCGGCGCGCTTCGACCTGAGCGAAGGTCAGACCCGGGTGTTGGGACGGGCCGCCCGTGCCCTGGCCCACGAGAGGGATCAGGCGCGGCGTCTCCGTGCCCTGGCCGCGGTCGGCGCGCAAGCCCGGATCGGCCAGTCCGAGGAGGAGCTGCTGGCACGGCTGGTCGCGATCGTCGGCGACGGGTTCGGACAGGAGCGGATGCGCATCGGGCTCCTGCGAGACGGATCGCTGGTATACCCGCGCGCGCTGGCCAGCGGGGATTGGGGAGACCTCGCCGGTGGGCACTCGTCGTTGCCCCTCGTCGTGGCGGGCAAGCAGGCGGGCACCGTGGAGTTCGTGCGTCCCGAGGGCGCGATCTCCGACGCCGACCGGGCGATCTACGAGACGCTCACCGGGCAACTCTCGATCGCGCTCGAGAATGCCCGGCTGTACTCGCAGCTCGACACCCTGTTCCACCAGTACATGTCGCCCGACGTGGCAGCCACGCTGCTCGCCGACCCCTCGCAGGCAGCGCTCGGCGGCGCCGTAGTCGAAGTGACCGCTCTCTTCGCCGACCTGCGCGGTTTCACCAGCTTCTCCGAGCGATCTTCTCCCGAAGAACTGGTGGGGATGCTCAACCGCTACTTCGGCGCGGCTGTCCCCCATGTCCTCGACCACGGCGGAACCGTGATCCAATTCGTCGGTGATGCCATGCTGGCGGCGTTCAATGCACCTGCCCGCCAGCCCGACCACGCCCTGGCGGCGGCCCGGGCAGGACTGGCGATGCAGCGCTCCATCGAGGCGCTGGCGGCCACCAATCCCGACTGGCCCCGCTTCCGCATCGGCATCAACACCGGACCTGCCTTGGTCGGGAACATCGGGAGCGACCGCATGCGAAGCTTCAACGTGATGGGCGACGCCATCAACGTCGCCGCCCGGCTCGAGACGGAGGCCCAGCCGGGCACGGTGGTGATCGGTGACGCCACCTACGCCGCCATCCGTCAGCACGCCGAGGTCAGTCCACTCGGTCCGCTGGAGCTCAAGGGAAAGGAGCAGCCGGTCACGGCCTACCGGCTGCTGACGCTGACCGACTGAACCGCCACCGGTCTACGATCGCCCGACGACGGATCGGAGGGTCGATGAGCGCACGTCGCGTCGGTGACGCCATCGTCGAAGTGCTGCAGGCTGCTTCGGTGCGCACGGTGTTCGGCATTCCCGGCGTGCACACGCTGGGTCTGTACGACGCTTTCGTCGACGCTCCCACCATCCGACACGTTCTCCCCCGCCACGAACAGGGTGCGGCGTTCGCCGCGGACGGCTACGCCCGGGTGACCAACAGTCCGGGTGTGTGCAGCACCACCACCGGTCCGGGGACCTTCAACACCTTGGCCGCGGTGGCAGAAGCGTGGTCGGACTCCTCCCCGGTCGTGATCCTGGCCGGCCAGATCGACGCCGCCTACGACGGTCGCGGGCAGGGCATTTTGCACGAGACCCCGGACCAGGGCCGGGCGTTCGAGGCCGTCACGGCGCGGGTCGAGCGACCACGCACGGCGCAGGCCGTCCCGCAGGCGGTGGCGGACGCGCTCGTCGCTTCGATGACGGGGAGACCGCGCCCTGCCTACGTGGAACTCCCCACCGACCTCCTCACCCAGCCCTTCCCCCACCCCACGCCCGAGGTCCGATTCCCCTCTCCGGTGGCACCGGCTTCGGCGCCGATGCC
>CAZCRP010000141.1:0-7545 GCA_964501055.1 uncultured Acidimicrobiaceae bacterium | reverse complement strand
CGACCGCGGCCTCGCCCAGATGGGCACCGGTCGCGGTCGCCTCGCCGGCCAGTTCGGCGACGCGACCAGTGGGGTGTGAGCGCTGCAACTCGGCGGCGAGGTTGTCGAGCCGGGCACCGGACACCACCGTCTCCCAGCAGCCCGTGCGCCCGCACGAACATGGCTCACCGCCGGCCACGACCTCCATGTGCCCGGCTTCCCCCGCGAACGAGACGCCTCGGAAGATCCGGCCGTCGATGACGAAACCCACGCCGATGCCCGTGCCCAGCGTCACCATCACCAGCGGGTCGGCGCGCTCCCCTGCCCCGATCGACCACTCGGCCCACGCCGCGAGGTTGGCGTCGTTGTCGACCGCCACGGCGAGGCCGAGGGCATCGGTGACCGCCGATCGGTAGGGCACGGCGGCGCCGTGCAGGTGCGGTCCCCACACGAATTCGCCGCCGGGATGCGTGACCAGGCCGGCGAGTCCGAGCCCGGCGGTGGCGACGTCGTGGGTGTCGAACACCTCGCGCAGGGTGGAGACGACGAAGTCGAGGACGTCGGCAGCGGGCACGGGACGGTGCTCGCGGTGGACGACCGCGTCGGCGCCGTCCATCAGCACCAGCTTGGCGGTGGTCCCCCCGACGTCGAGGCCGAGCGCCAGGGTCATTCGATTTCGATGCGGACCGGGCCGTCCTCGGTTCGATCGCCGGGGTCGGCGCCCACCTTGCCGAGTTCGTCGATCACCGCCTCCACCGCCTTCAGTGACTCGACCCCGGCCCGCAACAGGTGATATGCGACGCGCACGCCCGCCCGCTTGAGTGCCGCCACGGTCTCGGATTCGGGGCTCACGCCGGCTTCCTCGAGCGCCGCTCCCGACCGGGGCTGCGCCCGAAGCGGATACGGAGCCGACCGTCGGCGAGGGTGGCGGCGGTGACCGGGCGGCGTTGGAGCGAGTCGGGGAGTACCAACGCCCGGCGGTAGGGACCGATCGTGATCGCCAGTTCCGATCCGCGGCGGACGACGTCCACCTCGTCTTTCGCGACGAACGGCATCTCCATGTCGACGACCACCTCGTCGCCGTCGTCGACGAGCTGGAAGGGACTGGCGGCGTGAAAATCCGCCAGGGGGTCCATCTCGCCGTAGAGCTCGGCCGCCATCTGCCGCAACTTGTCGACACCGACCATCTCGTCGTCGAAGAGCCGCAGTCGAAGGCGGGCCACCTCGGGGAACGCCGCGTCGACGGTGGCGAGGTGACCGGCTTGGATGTCTCGCCACTTGGAGAAGTAGGGGTCGCTCACTTCCTCGGGCAGCACCCGGTTGACGACGATCCCGTCCACGCCGTAGCCGAAGAGTCCCAGGTAGGTGTAGGTGCGGCGCGCCTCGTCGATCACCATCTTCTCGGGGTTGACCACCAGCCGGGCGGTGGTGACCTGCGGGTCGGCCAGCAGCGCCTTGACTTGTTCCACCCCTTCGAACACGGTCTGGGCGGCTTCGAAGACCCGATCCTCGGGCACGGGCAGATCGGTCATCCGGGTGAGGAACGGCCGAGCCGCCCGCATGATGCGGCGCTCGGTGGGCATCACCCGCTCGAAGTACCAGGAGAGCACCTCGGGCAAGCTGAGGAGCCGCAGCGTCTCCGCGGTCGGGGCACAGTCGACCACCAGCAGGTCGTAGTGGCCGGAGCGGGCGTGCTCGTTCACGTCCAGGAGCGCGAACAGCTCGTCCATGCCGGGGAAGACGAGGAATTCCTCCGCCTCGATGCCACCGACGCCTCCCCAGTCGAACACGTTCATGAGCTGGTCCCGGATCGAGCCCCAGTGGCGTTCCAGCTGCTCCTGGGTGTCGATCTGCTGGCCGTCGAGACGGTCCACCACCCGGGTGGGGCGGTCGCCCAGGTCGACGTCGAGGGCATCGGCGAGGCTGTGGGCGGGATCGGTGGAGCTGACGAGGGTGCGATGGCCCCGGTCGGCAGCGGCGAGGGCGGTGGCCGCCGCCACCGTGGTCTTGCCTACTCCACCCTTCCCGGTCACGAGAAGGATGCGCATGTGATCAGCCTCCAGAAACAGCAGCCACCCGCTCGCGCAAGCCACGCAGGGCCGTTCCCACGATCTGCTTCTCCACTTGCCGGCGGAGGAAGCCGGGGATCGTGAACGCGGGATCGGCGCGCAGGGCGTAGACGATCTCGGTCCTGCCTTCGCCGATGTCCTTGAACGTGTAGGAGCCGTCCATCGCCTTCAGATCGGCCCCGGGTTCGGCGCTCCACGAGATGCTCGTGGGCTCGTCGTAGGTGTACGTGAGCACGTAGGAGATCTCCTTGACCATCCCGTCGATGACGAACGCCGCCCGGGCCGGCCGGCCGGCCTCGTCGGTCTCCAGCACCTCGGTCGACCGCACACCCGTCGCCCATTCCGGGTACGCCGCCACATCGCTCGCCACGGCAAAGCAGGCGGCCGGTTCGGCGTCGACCTCGATTGTCTGGACGGTGCCTTCCGCCACTGGTCCTGTTCCTCCTGGTGTCCCGCGCCCCAGGCTAGCCAGCGTGGGTGGCAGCGGACCTCGGCTCGTGCCTGACCGGGCGGCGGGTAGCCCGGAAGTACCCGACGTTCTGACACCGGGTGGGGCCGATGCGCCAGCGCGTGGCCTGGGGCTGGTGCACGTCGCCGTAGTAGTGGAACGGGGGCCGATGCTCGAGGATGTAGTCCAGGATCGGGGCCGAGGCGCGTTCCGGCCGCCCGGTGACGACATCGAGATGCATCGGTCGAACAGTGGGAGGCAGATGCGAGCAGAGGATGTCGACGGGCCCGATGGCCTCGAGCTTGCGTCGCATCTCCTCGTCGGTGACCTCGCCGCTGGCGTTGAGCGGCGTCGAGACGCCCCCGCCCACCACACCGATCCTCCATCCCTCCAACTCGAGCACGTCACCGTCGACGAAGCGCCATCCGGGAGGGAGGTGATCTCGTAGCTGTCCGGGTCGGTCGACATTCCCGAAGGTTGTGTAGCCACTGGTGCCGTCCAGGGCGGACTGCATCTCCTGGTACTGGGCAAGCGCCCCCGCCTCGAACTGGCGTCGGAACGACTCTCCATCCGCCCCGATCGCCGCCGCCCAGATCGATCGCATTCCCCCGAAGTCGCCCGCCGCCCTGGCCCGCGCGATGCGCCGGGAGACCTCCCGTCCCAGGATGTCCGTCGTGATCCCGTCCCCCGTCCGATAGTCCATCAGGTTGAGCATGTCGCCGAGCACCAGCACCGGCTCGTCACCCCTGGCGAGCGCGGCGAGCGGCTCGAACGCCCCGTGGACGTCGGACACGATCAGCATCTCAGGCGGGATCCTCGCCGCCCACTCCCACCCGCCCTGCGTACCAGCCGGCGCCGAGGGCGGCGACGAGCGCCAGCGCGAGGCCGACCGGCCAGGCGAGATCGAGAGGCGAGTACTCGGCGGACATGCCCGCCATCCCGAACCCGACTGCGCCTGCCACCGCCCGCCGCCCTCCGACTCCGAAGCGGTTGTCCGGCGCGAGGCCCTCCCGTCCCAGATTGCCGGCGAGCACGGTGGTCCCGATCCATCCCACCAGCGCCACGAAGCCCAGCACCAGGACGACGGCATAGACCTTGATCACGCGCTGGTGACCGCCCCGCTCTCCGCTGATCCCACCAGGCGGGCGTACTTGGCCAGCACGCCGGACGAGTAGCGGACCGGCTGCGGCTTCCAATCCGCCCTCCGCTCGGCGAGTTCCTCCTCCGTGACGAGGACGTCGAGGCGCCGACTCGACAGCTCCACCCTGACTCGATCCCCCTCGTGGACCAATCCGATCGGCCCACCCGTCTCGGACTCCGGCGCCACGTGGCCGATGCAGAGTCCGGTGGTACCGCCCGAGAAGCGCCCGTCGGTGATCAACAAGACGTCCTTGCCGAGACCTGCGCCCTTGATGGCGGCGGTGATCTGGAGCATCTCGCGCATCCCCGGCCCGCCCTTCGGACCCTCCGTGCGGATGATGACGACGTCGCCTTTCTCGATGCGATGGCTGAAGAGCGCCTCGAGTGCGGTCTGCTCCCCTTCGAACACCCTGGCGGGTCCCTCGAACACGTCGAGATCGATCCCGGCGACTTTGACCACCGCCCCGTTCGGTGCGAGCGAGCCGCGCAGCACTGCGATCCCACCTTCGGGAGCGAGCGGCTCCGACAGCGGCCGGATGACATCTTGCTCGCGGGGGAACGTCACCCCTGCCAGGTTCTCGGCCATGGTGCGGCCGGTGACAGTCGGCACGTCGCCGTCGATGAGCCCTTCGTCGAGGAGCGCGCGCAGCACGACCGGGATCCCGCCGATGCGGTCGAGGCCGACCATGTGGTGCCGGCCGAACGGCCGCAGGTCGCCGATGTGGGGCGTGCGGCGGCTGATCCGGTCGAAGTCCTCCAGCGACAACTCGACCTCCGCCTCGTTGGCGATGGCCATGAGATGGAGGACGGCGTTGGTCGAGCCCCCCAGCGCCATCACGGTGGTGATCGCACTCTCGAACGCGGGCCGGGTCATGATCTGGCGCGGCCGGAGGTTGTCTGCGAGCAGGCTCATGACCGCCTCCCCGGAACGAACGGCATATTCCCGCAGCCGCGGGTCCACCGCCGGCACCGACGCCGAACCCGGCAGCGACATCCCGATCGCCTCGCCCACCGACGCCATCGTGTTGGCGGTGAACATGCCGGCGCACGAGCCCGCGCCCGGACAGGCGTTGCGCTCGATGTCGAGCATCTCCTCGGGGGTGATCGTCCCCTCCGACAGCGCGCCGATCGCCTCGAACACGTCGACGATGTCGATGTCGCGGTCCTTGACCCGGCCGGGGAGCGAGGATCCCCCGTAGAGGAACACCGACGGCAGATTGGTGCGGGCAGCGGCCATCAGCATGCCGGGAAGCGACTTGTCGCAACCGGCGATGGTCACCATGGCGTCGAAGCGCTCGCCGTGCATCACCAACTCGACCGAGTCGGCGATGACCTCGCGGGAGACGAGCGAGGCGCGCATCCCTTCGTGACCCATCGAGATCCCGTCGGAGACGGCGATCGTGGCGAAGGTGAGACCCACGCCGCCGGAGGCGATGACACCTTTCTTGGCCTCGGCGGCGAGCTCCGGTCCGGTGACGTTGCACGGCGTCACCTCGTTGCCCGCCGACACCACCCCGACCTGCGGCTTGGAGAAGTCGTCGTCGGTGAGCCCGACGGCTCGCAACATTGCCCGCGCCGCCGCCTTGGCCGGCCCTTCGGTGACGTCCTGAGAGTGGATCTTGAGACTCATGACCCCAGGGTACGCCGAGCGCCACCCCCCGTGGACCAACCCCCGACCCGTCCGGCCGGCGGGCGATATCCGGCGGCGGCCGCGGCGTGGGTATCTTTGCCGCCGATGTCGTTCGAGATCCCGACGCTCCCCAACGCCGAGCTGACCCTGCCCCGCAGCCTGCGCCGGCTAGGAGACCTCGCCTACAACCTCTGGTGGTCGTGGAATCCGGAGGGACGCGACCTGTGGGCGGGCCTGGACCCGGTCGGGTGGGAGCACTACCACAACCCGATCGACCTGCTGACCTCGATCGATCCCACCCGCTGGCGGCAGATCGAACAGGTGGAGGTCATCCACGACCTCACTCACGGCGCCAGCAACGCCTTCGACCTCTACATGGGCGAACGCGAGACCTGGTTCGAGCGCCAGGGCGTGGCCCTCGACGGCCCGGTGGCCTATTTCTGCACCGAGTTCGGGGTGCACAACTCGGTCCCGTTCTACTCGGGCGGGCTGGGCATCCTCGCCGGCGACCACCTCAAATCGGCCTCCGACCTGGGGGTCCCGCTGGTCGCCGTGGGCCTGTTGTTCCGCCGCGGGTACTTCCGTCAAGAGGTCGACATGGACGGCGATCAGCAGCACTTCTATCCGGAGTTGGACATCCGCCGGCTGCCGGTGCGACCGGTGTCGTCCAACGGTGGCGGCCAGCTCAAGGTGACTGTCGAGTTCCCGGGGCGGGAAGTGTATGTCGCGGTGTGGAAGCTCGACATCGGCGGCGTCCCGCTGCTGTTGTTGGACACCGACCTCCCCGAGAACAACGTGTACGACCGGCCCATCACCCACCAGCTCTACGTGTCAGGGCGGGAGATGCGATTCTGTCAGGAGTTGATCCTCGGCGTCGGCGGGGTCAGGGTGCTGGAGGAGCTGGGGATCGAGCCGGCGATGTGGCACGTCAACGAGGGTCACTCGGCCATGAGTGTGCTCGAGCGCGCGGCGCAGCAGATGGCGGGGGGCGCCAGCCTCGACACCGCCCGCGACGCCATCCGAGCCAAGACGCTCTTCACCCTCCACACTCCGGTTCCGGCGGGCAACGAGGTCTTCGACGCCGCCATCGCCACCAAGTACCTGATCCCGTGGGCCGAGAAGCTGGGGCTGGACATGCCGGAGCTGACCCGATTGGCCAGCGCCGACGGCGAGAGTGCCGACCGGTTCGATCTCGGTGCGCTGGCGATCCGCTTCGCGTCGATCACCAACGGGGTCTCGCAACGCCACGGCGAGGTGGCCTCCCGCGATTGGAGGGATCTGATCGGCGGAGACGCCGCCGCCGTCACCAACGGCATCCACACCCCGTCGTGGATCGGTCGGGACGGGGCGCGGGTGCTGTCCCGGCGCTACGGATCGAAGTGGCCGACGAAGCTGCTCGAGGAGCCGGCCAGGGTCGAGGAGGGACGGCTCATCGACGACGTGATCGTGTGGGAGGCACATCTGCGGCGCAAGGAGATCTTCGCTCGCTTCGCCCGCGGCCGCATCCGCCGCCAGCTCGCCCGCCACGGCGGCTCCCCCGATGAGCTGGCGGCCGTCGATCGGATGCTGCCGACCGATCGGCTGACGCTCGGGTTCGCGCGCCGCTTCGCCACCTATAAGAGGGCGACCCTCATGTTCCGCGACCGCGAGCGACTCCACGCGGTCCTCACGAATCCGGAACGACCGGTGCAGATCGTGTTCGCCGGCAAGGCCCACCCCGCCGACCAGTACGGCCAGGAGTTCATCCGCGAGATCACCGAGGTCTCGAAGTCCGACGACTTCGGTGGCCACGTCTTCATGCTGGAGGACTACGACGCCCGCATGGCGCGGTTCATGGTGCAGGGCGTCGACGTGTGGGTGAACAACCCCCGCCCGCCGATGGAGGCGAGCGGGACATCGGGGATGAAGGCCGCCATCAACGGCACGCTCAACTACTCGGTGCTCGATGGTTGGTGGATCGAGGGCTACAACGGCAAGAACGGCTGGGTGTACGGAGCCGACGGTGCCAACGAGGACTGGGAGGCGGCCGACGCCCACGACGCCGACCAGTTCTACGCCACCCTGGCCGACGAGATCGCCCCGCTGTACTACGACCGGAACTCCGCCGGCATCCCCGAGCAATGGGTGGAGCGGATGAAGGAGTCGATCATCTCCTCACTGGTGGAGTTCTCGGCCCACCGCATGGTGTCGGACTACTGCCGTCTCGCCTACTTCCCGATGGGATCCGCCGGCTCCTGACCGCCTGGCGCTGCCGCGTCGGAGCTTCGCCGCCCGATGCG
>CAZCRP010000140.1:0-7567 GCA_964501055.1 uncultured Acidimicrobiaceae bacterium | reverse complement strand
GCCGCGCGTGTCCTCCGGTTCACCGAGTACGGGCTGCGTCTCGATCGCGTGGCGATAGCGGTCGATCTGTCGGTCCAGATCCGTCTGCTCGGCGAGGGGTCGCCGACGGCTGGCAGACAGCCGGCGAGCGATGGGCCTGATGGCGTAGAGCCACCAGCGCCGTTGCAGGTCGTGCCGATACCTGGCGTTCGTCCACGCCTCGTATGCCAGCGCCGAGCCCGGGAATGGGGGGGCGGGTTCGATCGTCCTCGTCCGGAGCAGGAAGACGGCTTCGTCGTGCCGGCGGATCAACTCCTCGATGTCTCCGGCGATCTCCTGGCGGAACATCCACGCCGGCTTCAGCTGCGCCGATGCCCGCCGCACGGTCACCATCAACCCGCGTCCCTCGTCGAGCAGGGTCTCGATGCTCACGACCCCTCCCGCCGCCTTGCTGCCCGCCATGCCGATACGAGTTCCGTCGTGTGGGCGCTGGAACGAGGCGAACGTCGGACGGACCTGACCCAAGTCCAATGTCCAGCTGTCCAGGTAGGCCCATCCCAGGCTCGACAGCAGCTCCATCTCTTCGATCCACACGAGCACCGCCCGATCGTCGGCGGGCTGCGCGTTCCAGTGGGTCGACGATCCACTCCAGGCGACCAGCAGGTTCCAACCCAGGAAGAGGAGCAGCACCAGCACGGTGACGAGCGGCACGGTGGCGATCAGCCACCCCACGGCCGCAAGAAGGACCGTCAACCCGACGAGGTCGATCGCCCGAGTCAGGCGAGGAAGACGGTCGCGGCTCCAGGCCACGAGGGACACCCGTACCGCCACACCGACCGCCCCGATGGCGGCGCGCACGAGGGGCATCTCGGTGACCTGCTGCATTCATGTCTCCGTCGGCCGGTAGGAAACGGTAGGCGCGTCCGGGTACCGGACGTCACTCGCCTCCACGACGACCCGCCTCGCCGCGTTCTGCGCGCCGCCCCCCCAGCCCGCTGACGACGGCGACTCCCCCAACGTCGTATCGCTCCTGGGGGAGAGATCTCAGCGCCTCGTCGTCACACCGGTAGAGCTAGGCGGCCGCCGGCGACGGCGTGTGGACCCACGGGCACCTCCACACCAAGCGGACGCGACGGTGACGGGGCGGCCCGTGGCCGGCGGTCAGCGATGGTGCTCGGAGGCGTCGGCCTCCGCCTTCGTCCGATGCACGGTGCCGGCGGGATGCTCCGGGGGTGAGTAGAGCGAATAGAGCTTGACGTCCTCGTGGCCGATGTTGACGACGTTGTGCCAGACACCCGCCGGCACGATGAACGCCCAGTCGTCTTCGACGTCCTGGCTCTCGTCCACGCCGTCTTCGGATCGGCCGAAGTCGAGGCGTGCCCTTCCCTGCTCGAGCCGCAGGAATTGGTCGAGATGCGGATGGGACTCCCACCCGACTTCTCCACCAGGTGGGATCGACATCACAGTCAGCTGGGTGTGCGCCCCGGTATGGACCACCCGCCGGAAGTCGGTGTTCTCCAGGGTCACGCTCTCGATGTCGTCCACCCAACTCAACATGCCATCTCCCATCGGATTGGCTCACCTCGTTCGGGCTCGGCCCGACGGGCCCGGGAGCCGCGCCGGCCCGACGCGGCACACACCGCACCGTGCCACGAATCCTCGATCATGACCTCGCCTGTCCGGCCACCTCGTCCAGTGACAGTGTGCCCGCCACGATTTGGCCGGCCACCTCCGTGAGGTGGCGGTTGTTGTTGCGAGCAAACGCGCGGATCAGGTCGAACGCCTGGACCATGTCCGTCCTGGCCCGCTCCGCCAGCATCCCCTTGGCCTGCTCGATGGCCACCCGGCTTTCGAGGGCGTGTTGCAGCTGCCCGGCGCGGACCTCTGACTCGCGCAGCGCCTGGTCCTGCAGGATGGCGATCGCGGCCACGTCGGCGAAGGCCCTGGCGACGGCGATATCCGCATCGGACATATCCCCGGCGTCGGTGTGAAACAGATTGAGCGCCCCGATGACCACCGACTTCAGCTGGAGGGGCAGCGCATTGACGGATCGGAACCCGGTCCGCCCGGCCTCCGGAGCGAAACGGGGCCACCGCCGCGTGGCTTCCGCCAGATCGCGGTGCGAGACCATCTCACCGGTGGCGTATGCCTCCAGACACGGCCCTTCGTCGTTCTGCAGTTGGAACAGCTCCAACAACCGCGCCGCTTCGCTGGAGGCCGCCATCACGCGGAGGTGACCCTCGTCATCCGCCAGGAGGATCCCAGTCTCGTTCGCCAGGTTCAGTTCGACGCAGCGGTTGGCAAGCAGCGTGAGCAGGTCGATGATGTCGAACTCGTCGACGAGAGAGTTGGTGAGCTCCACAAATGTGTGGACGAGGAGATCTTCGCGCTTCATCGTCCTGCCTTACGCGTCATCATCCCTGCATCGCCAGGGCCAGGTCTCACACTACCCACCAGTCTTCCCATCCGGGGGTCGGTGGTCGTCGTCGAGGCGGAGGTTCCCCGCCACGATGTCCCGGGCGACATCGGCCACGGGTCGGTTCGCGGTGTAGGCGTGCGCTCTCAGCCGCAACAAGGCGTCGGATACGCTGATACTCAACTGCACCGCCACCATTCCCGACGCCTGGTGGACCTCGGCCCGATGGCCGTCGATGGCGCTGAGCTCGCCAGCGAGCGCATCCGGCTCGGAGTCGCTCTGCATCGTCAGCAACGACTGGGTCAGCGCCTCTGCCACCACGGGGCCATCAGCGGCCTGATCGTCGCTCAGAGGACCTGCCACGTCCTGGTAGATGGCGAGGACGCCGATGCAGGTAGAGCCCGCCAGCAGCGGGAACGCGAAGAGGCCCCGCGTGCCCGACTCGAGGGCGGGTGGGGTGAAGTGGGGCCATCGTTCGGCGCCCGCGCGCATCAGGTCGGGTTCGAAGATCGGTTCGTGGCTGGCATACGAGTCGTGACAAGGCCCCTCGCCGAGTGAGAACTGCAACTCGTCGAGGCGGCCTGCCCGGTCGTCGGAGAAACAGACGGGGCCACTGTGGCGTTCGGTCATGAGGGTCAGCCCGAGGGAGGAAACGTCGAGGACCTCGGCACTGGTCCTGCACAGCCGGCGGCGACGAGGCACATCCCGCGCGAACGCCATCGCCACCCTCGACGTGCGGTCATCGTGGTTCATGTGGGCGCCGCCTTCCAAGTGCGAACTGGTGTGCTGGGAGGCACATCTCCGATACGTATCGGGAGCCGCAAGGTCTGGGCGGTTCACGCGAGCAGTTGTCTGCGATCTTGATCGTAGTGGACCCCCGGACCCAGAGGGCAGCCGGGGGGTTGGTGCGCGAATGTGGTTTTCCCCTCCGCCTCTCCGGGTACTCGACCCGCGGCGACCGGGGGTGGTCCGCGGGGCGGGTCATCGGCGTGCGTCGACGAGGTTCGCAGCGCGCGCCGATGGCGCGGACCGATGAGACACCGAAGATTCTCGATTGAATCGTCTGCGAGAGGGGAACAACGGTTGCAGCGGAGAAAAGGGATCACATGACGGTTCAGAGAAGCGGAACCACCTGGGTTCCCCAGGGGATGCTGCGGGGACGGCTCACGGCGGCCGACATCGCAGCTGCGTTGATGGGTGTGTTCGCCGCGCTCGCCGTGCTGTCCTTCATGGGGGCCCTGTTGACCTCAGGCGTCGCCGGCCTCGACATCTTCGAGGCGCGCAAGCTCGAGCAGTTGGCTGCTTCGACCGTGGCCACCGCCATTGTCCTGGTACTGGCCGCCTTCTTCTGCGGCGGATGGGCGTACGGCGCCCTGCGGGGGCGACAGATCCGGGGCACCCTCGGAGATGGTCGCTACGGGGAGCCCGACGTTCCGGCGCGCTGGGTAGGCGCGAAGGACCAGAAGGAGTACGACGATGGACGATTCCATGAAGTGGGAGGGCCGCTGGGATCAGCGCAAAGGCAAGGCCAAGCAGGTGTGGGGGAATCTCACTGACGACGACCTCGATGTCGCGGAAGGCCACTTCGACGAACTCGTCGGCCGGATCAAGGAGAAGACCGGCGAGACCGAGGAAGCCATCACGGACCGCCTCGAGCGAGTCTGACCTCCGCAACTCCGAATAATGACGAGCCTCGATTCACGGCCCCCACAGCCCGTCGAGGCTCCGTCTCGTCAAGACACGGCCAGCGGTCGTCTCGTCTCTTCCTCGGCTTCCTGCAGGCGGCCGCGTATCTCTCGCATGCTTCGACGGAGTGTGCGAGAGACCTCCATCTGCGAGATGCCGACCTCGTCGGCGATGGCCACTTGGGCCATCTCGCAGTGAAAGCGCAGGAACAGTATGCGCCGGTCGCGCTCGGTCATCGATGCGAGGATGGCGTTCACTGCTTGCAGGTCGTCGAACTGCGCGACCGACACATCGCAGTCGCCCAGTCGATCGACGAGCGCGGTGTCGCCGGTTCGCTGGAGCGCGTCGAGTGAGTCCGGCCGGAAGGCGTTGCCCACCGATCGAAGGTCGAGGATCACCTGCTCTGGGACACCGACGTGGGAAGCAACCTCGTCCGCAGTCGGGGAGCGGCCGAGGACGCGGCGCAATTCGTCATGAGAACGGCGGCTGGCTGCCGCCTGGTCCTTCAGGCGCCGAGGAACTCCCAGCGCCCAGACGTTGTCACGGAAATGGCGCTTCAGCTCGCCGGAGATGGTGGGGATGGCGAAGTTGGCGAATCGACCCTGTCGAGGGTCGTAGCGATCGATGGCTTTGATCAAACCGATGTTGGCCACCTGGCGGAGATCGGCCAACTCTTCCCCACGGTTGGCATACCGGCGGGCAATGTGCCGCGCGAGCGGCTGGAAGGTCGCCACGAGCTCGTCTCGGACGCCGGCATCCGGTAACCGTTGAAAGAGCTCGTCGACGTCCTGCATCCCGTTCCACCCTGAGGGCGTTACCGGGGTCTGGAGCAACGCGAACCGTAGTCCGATGAGCCGCCCACCATCGCGGCCCTGAGATGAACATACCAGGTCGGGGTGTGGAATTGTGCCGTGAGTTTCGGCGGCGTCGAACGCATGTTCGCCAGGGGGTGGAAGAGCGCCGGCGGGGGCGTCGATCGAGCGGTTCAAGGGTCTGTGCGGCGCCACCCGCATCGGCCGTCACGATCCCCCTATTTCGGCCACCGCACCGCTGGTTCCACACCCCCGACGCCGCCTCCCTTTCCTACGGGTCGACCCAGATCGGTGACGACCATGCCATCTCCCCATTCGTCAGATACACCCGCGCCATGTACCACCCCGGCTCGCCGGATTGGTCGGTGTGGGACACGCGGGCCTCGTTCGTGCCGATTCCGACCAGGCCTCCCACTCCCGGTTGCAGCCGGAGCCGTCCCTCGCCGCGGACGATGCCGTCCACGACGCCGTCGCGTGCGGCTGTTGCCAGCCGTGTGACGAGGCGTCCCGCGGTCGTCTCGACCCGCACGAGGGCTTCGGGAGGGCCGACGAGCGTCACTTCGACACCGCCGCGCTGATGCCCGTACGGCTCACCGAAGGAGGTCGTCACCGCCTGCCACTGGACCGACGACCGGTCGAACGCGATCACCTCCGGTGACCAGTACTCGGTCTGGCAGATCTCACCTCCGTCGATCGTGATGCTGCCGCTCCAGTCAGTGGTGCCAGGTCCCCATCCCCACTCGATCCTGACGGGGACCTGCAGCCAGCGGTCCGGGAGGCCGAGATCCGGCCCGATCACGCCGACCACCGTGCCGCTCTTGACGAACTCGATGCGGGCGATCTCGCGCATGCCGCGGGCGTACACCTCCAACTCGGGACGACCTCCGACCGCCGCGAGGTCGGTCTCGCCGCCCATGAACGTGGAGCCGATGCGGGTGTCGACGACGATGTCGCGGGTGGTGGCGGCGATCGTCCGCCGGGCCCGGAAGGCGTCGAAGATCGCCGCGCGCTCCAGGTGCGGCGCGTATGCGCCGAGGTATCCGGTGCCGTACCCGTGATCGGAAGACCCGATCAGGCCGAAGCGGTGCCCGGACTGCAGGGCATCGAACACGAAGGTGCCAGGGAGGGTGGCATCGGAGTACTGGCGGAAGCAACCGTCGACCTCGTAGCTGCCGCGGCAGGATTGGAAGATCTCGACCACCCGGATCATGTCCTCGTCGCGGAAGCTCCAGTCGAACGGCACCATGGCCGAGCCGGGGTGGTGGGGGATGGTGATCGACGGGTACTCGGGGTGGCGGCGCAGGTGACGCCACAGCTTGGCGGGCGTGTCGGAGCCGGCCGCCATCGAAGAGATGATCGGCGCCCCGCGCCGGGCCGAGTCGAAGATGACGTTCTGATGTCCGGTGTGCGGCGAGGTCCACTCGAATCCGTAGAGGGGAACGAAACGTCCGTCGACTCGGAAGAGGTCTGCCGCCTTCTGGATGGTCCACCACTGGTAGGCGGTGCTGTTCTCGGAGTGATCCGTGAGCGCCCAGAAGTCGTAGTCCGACACGTCCCACGCGTGGCGGTACATGTCCTCCACCGCCGGCTCGTCGCCCGACGTGCACCGACTGATCAATGAGTGCCGGTGCAAGTCCCCCCAGAACAGGTCGAGCGGCCGCCCGTCCACCTCCGTTCGGTAACGGCGCGCCCCCCGGTCGGGATGCGACCGTGGTGCTGCCACGATCAGCGGACGGCCGTTCGACCCCCGGCGTGCCGTCCCGCCGCCGGCGATCGAGTCCCAGCGGATGCGACCCACCTCGTGGATGTCGTGCCACACCACCTCGCCATAGTGCTGACGGAGGTCGGGACACTCCAGCCCGCCGAACCCGTCCGACCACACTGCGTTGCGCTCGGCGCGGCCATCGGATTTCCAGGCCACGAGCGTCTCACCGGCCCCAGCTGCGACCGCCGGTTCTTCCAGCCCGGCGTCACTGTCCTCGAAAGTGACCGGCGCCCCCCAGCCTTCCGGTCCCAGCGTCTGGCCGGCGACCTCCCAGTGATAGGTCATCAGCGGCATACGCCGCAGAACCCTGTACGCCACGGTCAGGGCCCCAGCCGGGGTCGCTGCGAGCCGCGGATAGCCGGCAGGGCTCGTGACCAGCCCGGGGGCCAGCTCACCCGGGATCTCGAACGCTTCGTGCCCGGTCACCTCGACCACCCGGATACCCGCCGTGATGGGCGGAACCAACTCCGGGGGCATGAACAGACCTGGCGTGCCGAGTCCTGGCCAGCCGATGTCGAGTCCCACCCTGTCGGAGGGTCGCAGCTGGGTGGGGCCGGAGCCCCCCAGGCCGGGTACATCGAACGTGTCGAAGGCGCACCACACCCGCCCCGCCGCATCGGCGGCCACGCTCGGATGGAGCGCATGTCCGGCAGGTTGGTCGATCACCCGGACCGGACCCACCCCGTCGCCGGCATCGACGCGCAGATGGATTCGGTACTCCCCGGTCCCGTACCCACACCAGGCGTAGACGGTGCCGCGGCCGGGAAGCGGTGCCAGGGACGGATCCCACACGTTGCGCGAAGTGGCGCCATCAATGACGCTCGTCTCCAACCATCCGACTGCCGGGTCCCATCGGCGCGAGAAGATCGAGAACCGATCACCGGCCTGCCCCTGCCACACCACCTCCAC